>NZ_JAAHHZ010000042.1:0-61687 GCF_010672005.1 Moorena sp. SIO4A5
CGAGACAGTGGAGAAGTTTTGGCTAAACTAGGCAAGCTACCTTCTAGTCGTATTCTGGCATTAGCTCCTAATACTGGTAACAAGTTGTGGATCGGAACTTCGGAAGGACTAGCTTGGGTGAGCATGAGTACAGGTCGCATCGAACCCCATTTGGGCTTTGTTAGAGAGATTCCAGGTAGTTTTTAGCTTGGGAAGCATCGGCTCTAAGTGAGTGCGTTCGCGTTCGCGCAGCGTCGGCTTTGCCGAAAGCGTGACCAAAGGTCAATCGCAAAAAAAAATTGACGCTCCCATCAGCAGCTTTGATTAACCTTTTTTCACGGAATTCCCCATCCTTCTTCAGGGTGGGGATGGATAGGGAGGGCGTTGCTAAGCCAATTATTTTTAGTATTTGAGATTTTAACACTCGTGCGGCTGTGTGGTAAAATCCGGTTATGCTTACCATGAACTACACTTACCGTATTTATCCAGACCTGCACCAATCGGCAACAATGCTCGAATGGCTGGAAACGTCGCGCCAGGTTTATAACCGTGCATTGGGCGAACTTAAGGACTGGATCAACTCCCGTAAGTGTTTGATGGATAGGTGTTCATTGAATCGGGAATACATTATTCCCGCCGACGTCCCTTTTCCATCTTATCATCGTCAGCAAAATGATTTGCCTAAATTGAAACAGACCTGGCCAGACCTCAAGAATGTTTATTCTCAAGTGTTGCAAACTACGATTCGGAGGTTGCATGACACATGGAAAGCATTTCAAAAACGTGGTTTTGGATTTCCAAGGTTTAAGAAGTTTGGACAATTCAAGTCTTTCTTGTTTCCACAGTTCAAAGACAACCCAATTAATGGCTTTGAAATTAAACTGCCCAAGATTGGAAGTATCCTAATTAGCTATAGTCGCCCAATTCCAGATGGATTTAAAGTCAAGCAAGTAAGGGTGTTGTCTAAGGCTCGTGGAACCCAATGGTATGTAATTGTTTCGATTCAATCTCAAGTGTCGATTCCCGATATTTCTGTTCATGGTAGAGCGATTGGCATTGACTTGGGATTGGAGCGATTCGCCACCACATCTGATGGCAACTTTTTTGAACGTCCTAAGTTTTTGAAGTCTCAATACAGCAAGCTGAAATTGCTGCAACGTCGAGCCGCACGAAAACAAAAGCGTTCTGCTAACTGGGAAAAAGCTCAAATCAAGGTGGCGCGATTGCATAATGAGATTACCGCCAAGCGCAAAGACTTCCATTACAAAACGGCACATAACCTTTGTGACCAAGCTCAAACCATTTTTGCAGAAGACCTGAATACAGTTGGACTCAACCGAGGGATGCTCCGCAAAGAGTGTATTGATGCATCCTTTGGGGCGTTTCTTTCTCGCCTGGAATGGGTGTGCTGGAAACGGGGGGTATTTTTTATGCGAGTCAATCCCAACGGTACAAGTCAAACCTGTCCAAGTTGCGGCGCAACTGTGGGTAAGCCCCTTGGGGAAAGGGTTCATCATTGTCCTGAATGTGGATACCAGACTCATCGCGATCATGCGGCTGCCGAGATGGTGTTATGGCGTGGAGTAAACTCAGTACCCGTGGGCAATCGGGGAATGGAAACTGCCTGTGCAGGCGTACTAGCGGGGGCTCAAACCTCTAGCCAAGTGCCGAAATCCCGCCAGGGAACAACCAGGAACTCCAAGAAGTGATTCTTCGGAATCCCCATCCCTCTATAGGGTGGGGAGGATGTCAAGGCCTATTTAGCTGAGAGTGCATCACAGTTAATGTTTCTGCTAGTTGACTAAGGCGATCTTCGAGGTATTTTTTCCGAATCAATAGTTGTCGCAGTTTTTGATAACGAGCGATGGCCATGCTCACACTGGGAACCTGATCTGCTGGACAAAACCTTGACCAAGATTGACCCTGCTCATCCAAGCCACAAAGACGATAACCAGTACGAGGAGATTGATAGGTAACATTAGTATTAGATTGCTCAACCCCTTCATCCACATAGTCCATCATCCGGTCACCATGGGCTAGTCTTACGGTTCCTATGGCATCTTGGGGTTGACTCGCTTGAGACTCTAACCAGCCATCAACAATTGGTCCTTCTAAGTATAGGTCTTGAATTTGCCGGAGGATTTTGTGCAGTTCCTGCTGCCAACCCAGAACAATTCCCTCAATGTCTTGCAACAGATTCATGGCCAAAGCTGGATTAGCACCATGGCGATGGTTTCCCAGTTTAGGGTATTTCAATCTAGGCAGAGTCGGTATCTTCTGTTCATCCTGGCGAGTAGGGAACGGTTGTACTGCCATAGAGAAAGAAGGTTCCTTTTTATTTCTACGACTTACTACACCTGCTTGTTGGTGATTAGTTTGATCAGCCACAGCTGGGGATGGTTTTGATGAATCAGTGGCACTAGCTTTTGCTAACTGATTTAGTGTTGTCTCGATCCGTCGCAATTTTGATTTCATGAAGACTGATTTGAGGAAATATAGTTGATTTCAAGGGGGAAGATGCCCATTATTGAACTATAAGCTTTATTAATTTTCGCGCAATGGCAATATAACTCCCAATAGCCTTGAATAGTACCAAATTTACCAGTACCAAATTGAGCACTAATTTAATTTTAGTCACCGGACCATCCAGGTCTGGCAAAAGCGAGTGGGCAGAAACCCTGGCGATGCAGACTGGGAAATCGGTAATATACGTTGCTACTGCCACAACCAACCCGGATGATCCAGAGTGGCTGGCCCGGATTGAAAAACATCAGCAGCGACGCCCCAGTTCGTGGACAACCCTTTTGGTACCACTGGACTTGGCAGGAACAATTACCAACTATTCTGACATCAATCACTGCCTGTTAGTAGATTCTCTAGGAACCTGGGTTGCTAATTGCTTAGAACAGAATGATACGATTTGGCACCAAACGTTACAAAGCTTATGGAATAGTTTGAGCAAAGTTAAAGGTTCTGTAATTTTTGTTGCAGAAGAGGCTGGCTGGGGAGTGGTGCCAGCTTATCCTATGGGTAGGGCGTTTCGCGATCGCTTGGGAAATGTGGTGCGTCATTTGGGGCACTTGGCTAACCCAGTCTACTTAGTCACCGGTGGTCATGTGCTTAATCTCAGTACTTTGGGTCAACCATTACCCTATAATGGTACTGTTGGCCAATCACCTCAAACCTAATCCAATCCATGGCAAGAGGGGGAAGAGACCAGCAGTGGGGATTAAAAATAACTCCTAACAAATAACTACTAACAAAGCCATGGCATCTGAACAACAAGTCAAACGCTATCTCACCTACTGGTTCCAGTTAGGCAAAAAAGTTGTGATGCACAATGGTTTTTTAGCTATGCAGCCACAATCATTAACAAATGGCAAGCACTACAGCCAAGAATTTGAAACGATTTGGCAGCTAGCTATTTCACCAGAGACTGGTGATTGTTACCTGGAAGGAACTGATGAAACAATTGCGGATTTATTAACACCCAAGTGGGATATACTGCCTTGTTCCCGTTGTGATATGCCTGTACCCATTAAAACCGCTGGCATACCACCAACCTGTTGTCCCTGTTTTGATTTACCCACATGGCCCAACACAGAATTGCCAGCACCACGAGATCCAGTGTGTAGTCAAACCAAACTAAGAGGGATTTGCGATCGCTTAAATCAAATTACTGATAATAAAATTACTTAAGAGAGTAGAAAAAAATAAAATACTAGTTTTTAGCTTGTAGGGTTGGCAACAAAAAGTGGCTCTCCTAGTGTGGCGATGATAAATTAGTATAAAATAATCGCGCTCAGGGCTTAATAAGTAAGGCTTTGAGTAATTTAAAAATGCAATTTTAATAAAAGCGATGCAGCGCGGTCTTGGGGGTTTCCCCCGGAGACAAAACCTTAGATAGTGGAGCCTTTATAGTTAGCAGGTTATGCAGAAAAGGGTTAAATATTTTTTAATAAGGCGACCCTATCTTACGGTAAATTCAAACCATGAGCGACTGCATTAAGACAATGTATTTTTAGTTTATTGAATCCCTTGCTATTTAAGGGGTTAAGCTTCATTTAAACTACTATTAAACTACTAATTTAATATCATCAGTCTAGGAGAGCCGAAAATCTGAGCTGTACCCAAGTTATTTATAATAATATGGAATCCGTTTAATTAGACAATGCAAGTTGTCAATGACGGCCACCAATGGAATTGAGTCAACCTCCTAAGTATTTGAGGTTGCTTGATGAGTTGACGACAACGCTGGAAAATTGCTTCTTCCAATGCTTCTATCGTCTCAAATACCCGATTGATGAGCGCCTGATCTAGAAGAGGCCATAACCGCTCTGCTGGCTGTAACTCAGGAGAGTAAGGGGGTAAAAACTCTAAAAATAAACCTTTGGGAATTTCGAGCTTCTTGGTGGTGTGCCACCGGGCTTAGGTTTTGGACTAGCAAGGCAGGGTGCTGTTTATCAATCCCTTGAGCAGCAGCTTTCTTTGGCTAGGATTCGGTTCATAATCTCGGTATTAACTCGCATTATTAATCCACCATTCGCTTTCCCCACTACACCGGTTCGACTTCTCCGTAGACGTATTGACAAAATTCATTCGCTTTTAAATTGTCAGTCATGGGTTGCCGTTCTGATTAAGTTTTTAAACACAGAAAAACAACACCACCCCATAAACAGGATGAATGTATTAAATTAAAAGTTAGGGGTGAGATACCACAGAACTCCAACCAAGGATATAGCAATTCTCAGAGAAACTCGCTTCTTTAGCCCACCCCGTTTCTGAAACCGACAAACCGATACCTGTCTAACCCATTCAATCACCAATAAGGAAGATTCTAGAGATGACCATGACGACAGCAGACCTTCAGAAATTATCTCCGACCGAGTTGGATCAGCTGTATCAGCGCAGTCCCATGGGTGACATCCCCGATGGAGAAGGGAAAGGCACTGTCTTATCTTTGACAAGCCTGCCTACAGGCAATCTCTGCTCTGGCTTAGTCAAGTTATTAGCCTGGCAGGGGAAGGTATTTTATCGAGATCAGGGCTTCTTACTCAATCGTGTCAGCCTATTTAGCATCCAGATGATCAAAGCCAAAGTTGATCCCGGCGAGAGCTGGTTCACCCAGGGAGAAGCCACGATTTTGGACTATTCCAAAACATCGTTTGTGGCCCAAAAAATTCGCGATGAAATTCGGGAAGTTTCTCCTGGTCTTTATCTGGGTCAAGCTTACTGGGACACAACCCGGGTGTTGTGTTTCTCCCTGGAATTTTAATCGCCCAAATGGTCTCTAGGCTGGCCAATAACCTGACTAGAGAAGAGATACCCCTATCGGTACAGGTGTATGACCTACCAAGAAACCCTCACCGTAATCGCTCCAATTAAGGCTGACCAGATGGACTGCCTGAGGGAAGTGCTCCAGTCCATCCAGCAAAACGTCGGGCATAACGACCTGATTCCCTTTGCTCAGTTTCCGCAGGTTCATTTCGCCAGGTTTGTCATCCTGGAGGCGGTTAAAGATCCCCTACTAGGCATCACAATTCCGCCCAGTCTGGCCTTCTCAAATTGCCTTGATGCTCCTCTGAAGGAGTATCTGCGCTCACTAGCGGAGGAGGGTGGTTATGGGTTGGATCGAATTTTTAGCCACTGCGAAGGCTATCCCTCCCCCCAGCGGCTCACTGTCAGCAGCCGGATCGCCTACCTGCAGAAACACCGGGTCAATACTCAGACCTTCTATGTGAACACCATAGGTCGCACAGTACAACAGGTTCGCCAGGAAGCCGACTTGCACGACAAGATCGAGCTCTTTCTAGATCGCTACCAGCACCAGCAAGGAGCTGACGGTTCCGATGTGGATACGGTTCGTCGGGCCATTCAGAACTTTGTGAAGCAAGATCCCTCCCTCTCCTGGGCTCTGACTCCGGCAGTACCCCCCGATCTAGGGTGGCAGATTCGAGACAAGCTGCATCTGATCGTTGGCTTGTTCTTAATCCTGCTGCTAGGATTGGCCTTCTTGCCAATCTCCCCCCTATTCGTTGCAATTTTGCGCTGGAAAGAGGAAACAGCTCCTCATCCTAGGCAGGATCCAAAATTTAGACTAAGTCAGTTTCATCGCCTTCACCTTGCCCAAGATGAAGACTTTTTTAGTCAAAATCAATTCAGTGTGGTGGGTTTTGTCAAACCGGGTTGGTTCCGCTACATCACCCTGAGGGTCATTCTTTGGCTGGCTAATTTTGCCACTCGTCACGTCTTTAACAACGGTGATTTGGGAACGGTTCCTCTGCTCAATCTATATGGGGTAGACACCATTCACTTCGCCCGCTGGGTGGTGATTGATCAAGGCCGACGGGTGCTGTTTATGAGCAACTACGATTTCAACTTAGAAGACTATATGAATGACTTCATCAACAAATTAGCCTGGGGATTAAACATAATCTTTGGTCACGGGGTGGATTATCCCAAAACCAGTTGGCTGGTAAAGGGTGGTGCTAGAGATGAACAAATTTATAAAGCTGTCCTTCGCAAGTATCAGATTCGCAGCCAGGTTTGGTATGCGGCCTATCCCAATCTTTCAGCGGTCAACATCAGCAACAATGCCCAGATTCGAGCTGGACTGTTCCAACCTTTAGACACTGCTCAACAGCAAGCATGGCTGTCTCGGTTCTGAGTTAAATTGCCCCTCTTTTCTAGCTGCTATGTCCTATTAACGACTACTCCAGGAAGCCCTATGTCTCACCTTGAAGTTCAGGATATTCAAAGCATTATCGCCAGTGGCTGCGGTAATCTCAAAGCTGCTGCCTATGTCCTACTACACATCCAGGACGCCCCTCTAGCTAGACAGTGGCTGAGCAATTTGGTAGATCGAGTGCAAACCAGCCAGGATCCCCCCTCCGATCTCTGCCTAAATATTGCCTTTACTTACGAAGGATTAACCACTTTAGGTTTGCATCAAAGCACCCTCAGCACTTTCCCCACAGAGTTTAAGGAAGGCATGACTGAAGCTAATCGCAGTCGTATTCTTGGCGATCATGAGGACAGTGAAAATGATCCGAAATTATGGGTTTGGGGGGGAACGAATCCGCAGCAGACGAGAGTGCACATCCTCCTGCTCCTATATGCCACTGATGATGAGCAATTGGATGAATTTTGTACCACACTGGTCGATCAGTTGCCCAAAGGTGGGGTTGAGTTTATTCTGAAATTGGATACTTTAACCCTCAAAGACGAAGCAGGGAGATTTCGAGAACACTTTGGTTTTCAAGATGGGATTAGTCAACCTATTATTGAAGGTCTTAACCGGGTCGGGTCACCAGATAATACTATCAAAGCGGGAGAATTTATCCTAGGCTATAACAATGAATACAATTTGCTGGCAGAAAGTCCCAGGGTAAAACCTGATCTCGATCCTCACAATATTCTGCCGCCTGGTGAATTTGCCTTCCATGATCTCGGTCGCAATGGTAGTTACCTGGTCTTCCGACATCTGAGCCAAAAAGTTGAGGAATTTTGGCGCTTTCTAGAGGAAGTCACCCAAAATCCTGATGGCTCCAGTAACCCTGAGGAGCGTCTCAAATTCGCCGCTAAAATGGTTGGTCGCTGGCCTAGTGGTACCTCCCTGGTGCAGTCCCCAGATCGAGATGACCCGAACGTTATCGATAAGAATGATTTTGCTTACCACCATGTAGATCCTCAGGGTTTTCGGTGTCCCTTTGGTGCCCATATCCGCCGCTCCAACCCCCGAGACTCCTTAGACCCGGCTCCAGGCACTGAGAGATCTATAGCCATCAACAAAACCCATCGGCTGCTCCGCCGGGGTCGAACCTATGGAGAACCGATCAGTCCATCGTTTGATCCAGAAGCCATCCTCAATAACCCCAACCCAGGGGAGCGAGGCATCCATTTCATCTGTATTAATGCCAATATCAATCGGCAGTTTGAGTTTGTACAGCATACTTGGGTCAACAATCCAAAATTTAACGGTCTCTATGAGGAGACAGACCCTTTGGTGGGCGATCGCCACCCTGGAAAAATGGGAAATACCGATATTTTCACAATTCCAGGAAAACCGATTAGAAAACGGATTAAAAATTTACCGCAATTTGTAGTCGTTCGGGGAGGCGCTTACTTTTTCTTACCTGGCATCAAAGCTATCCGGTATCTGGCATCGATTTCAGAGTAAATGCTCAAAATGACCAAGCAATAGAACTTAATTCATAAAATCAGATTTTGTGAAGGATGAGAGCCATGAGCATACCAAAAATAGTTAACGCCCTTTCCGTGAAATTAATTAACTTCACACGTCGATTGAATCCGGCTATTCGAGATAGCTTCGACCGCTTGTTTCAAAAAAGAATTCAAGCAGTTACCCAATTTATCATCAATCTAAGTAGGAAAAACGATCATCTGGCTATTGCTCAAGAAAAACTCCTGCCGGATGAAGAAAAAATTACCCGAGATATTGCTCAGCAAATGACTGAGTTTTTGAAAAAAAACTACACTGGAAAAGTTGCTGAGCGAGCTGGCAATACCAAAACTTATGGAGTTGTTAAAGCAACCTTTGAAGTTCTTACCGATTTAGCTGATGAGTTAAGAGTAGGAATCTTTCGAGAAACCAAAACCTATGCTGCTTGGGTGCGGTTTTCAGGTCCTGGGCCTTTAGAAACCCATGATTTATACAACAATGGCATTCTTAGCATTGGCATCAAACTGATGGATGTAGAAGGTGAAAAACTTATTGATGATGAAAAGATGACCCAAGACTTCACAGGTATCAGTTCTCCTACCTTTACCACCCCCAATATTATTGAAAATCTCAAGTTACAACGACAGGTTTTTAACGACACCCCCGCCTGGTATTTTCTGAATCCTTTTGACTCTCATCTGTTAGATGCAATCATGCAGGGGCTCTATGCCAAAGCCCATACCAGTCCTTTAGAAGTGAGGTATTTCAGTTGTGTCCCTTACCTCTATGGGGAAAGAAAAGCAGTCCAATATTCCATTAAACCCAGCACTGACGAGAAAACCCCTATCCCTAAAAATCCGTCCTATGACTATCTCCGAGAAGCGATGGTCAAGGTATTGGACGAACGAGAGGTCTGTTTTGATTTCATGGTGCAATTTCAAACAGATCCTCACCGGATGCCCATTGAAAATGCTTCAGTGGTCTGGTCTGAAACTCTGTCTCCTTACATCAAAGTGGCAACATTGCGTATTCCTGCTCAAGAATTCGATTCACCAGTTCAACTCGCATTTGCTCGCAATCTCTCCTATAATCCGTGGCATTGCATTGCCGAGCACCGACCTTTAGGTAACCAAAGTAGAGCCAGAAAATATATTTACCTAGAAACATCTAAGTTTCGGCAGCAGATGAATGGAGATAAACGAATAGAGCCGCAGAGTGATTGGATTATTTATCAATAAATATGAGTTTGGGTTAAGACTCTCAACACAGAAAAGTTACACCAACGGAACTAGGCAATACCCATTGATACCAAATCCGGTTATCATAGTGTAGTTACACAAATCATCAAATCCTCTCTAGGCAAGGACTTTGATTTTTTTGAATAGAGTCTCAGTCAAGCGGATTTGGTACATGAAGGGCATCTGCTCCAGCTTCCTCCACCCACTTGCAGATTTGGATAGAGTCTTCCAGGGTATTTCCAGGCTTGTCCCAAGGAATCACAGCATTGTTGTATTCCACTGCACTGATTTTTGCCTGGAGGTGAAAATCGTTTCCTACCTCTTTGCGTATTGCCTGGATAATCTCCAGTAAGAAACGAGCTCGATTTTCCAGAGAACCGCCATACTCATCCTTGCGGTCGTTGATGCCTGAACTCAGAAATTGGGTAATCAGATAGCCATTGGCACTGTGCAGTTCTACCCCATCAAGTCCTGCCTCACGAGCTCGTCTGGCACCATCAGCGAACGCCTGAATCATTTCCTTGATTTCCTTGCGTGTCATTGCCTGACACTCCAGCCCATGAAATGACTCAGTTTCACTGGTTGAACTAAGACCCTTATTATACAAATTCTCCACACCACCAACATCCCGCTGACGACCAGAGTGGCTCAGTTGCATCAAAAACTTACAGTCATATTCATGAACTTTCTCCCCGACCTTGCGCCAGAAAGGAATTCGATCATCCCGGTCAATCGTGGCATAGTTAGGTAAAATTCGTCCTCGGATTTGGACTGGTGTAAAGCAAGAGACGATTGCACCGACGCCGCCTCGGGCAAATTTCTCTTCCCAATTGATCCGTGCCTGGTTACCGGAACCATCATAGTTGTCAAATCGACCAGAGATATTAGAACGAAAGATCCGATTCTTTAGGGTCAAGTTTCGGAACTCCAACGGTTCAAAAATTATATCCTTTTCCATTTGATTTAGTTGAATCTTGGCTTTTGTCGGAATAAAGCAAGCTACAAGCTCAATGCCTAGCATTCCAGATGCTGGCCGAATATTTTTTTAGGAAAACTTTCTAAGGCTGCTATTGAGAGTAAATAACAATAAGGATGTCATTTGTCTTTTTTCCTTTCTATTTTGTGACGCTTATTTGGTTCTGATCCCCGATTCTCTGCTACGCGCTGTCCCTAGGCTAGGAATAAATTACTGTCAGTGACTATCCCCTTTGACCCAATCCCCTTGCTTTGGGGTGGGGGAGGAGTCATTGAACTATCACAAATTTGTATAAGGGCGTTTGTTGGCCAATTTTGGGTAAGTCCTGACAAAATCTTGCTCCCCAGTTGGATGTTGTTAAGTCTCTCCTCGAAAAACTATAATTTCCAACACTTTCCATTATGACTTAACGACCATTGATATTTCATGATTATTAAGTTTTTTAACAACAATCGGGTTTTGGAAAAGCTCCCTGTGAGGATAACTATCAAGGCAATAGAGAGATTTTTGGCAACTGAACCACCTACTTCAGCTAGGGTCTCCATTCTCCCTAAATTTCTCAAAAGTATGCTATACCTCAACTATAGTCCCTCTGCGTGCTTCATTGGTTTGATTTTTCATTGCCCTAGGATCTGGTGATCTCCTTAAAATGTAATTTAAGTTACAACTACTAGTGGATAACTATAACCTACATAGCATTTCCATTTGAGTTGTGAACATAATCCCTTAGGGAAAGGCAAGAGGCAAGAGGCATGCATGCTAGAGCTAATCAAGTATCTAGGGATTTTTTGTAATGAAAAAACTCTAATCCTTGTTTCCAATTCCTTTGGAAAGGCTATCGAAATAATTCTTCAAGATTTCCTGGGTTAATTTTTGTAAAAATACACCTCAAATGAATCTAAAAAATCAGGTAAAGGATCGTCCCAAAACCGCTCTGATTACTGGTGCATCCAGTGGCATTGGTTATGAATTTACTAAGTTATTTGCTCGCGATGGCTACAAGTTAGTACTAGTTGCCAGAAGTGAGTCGAAACTATCTCAACTGGCCGAGGATTTTAGGGAAAAATTTGGGACATTTGTCAGGGTTATTCCGGTGTTGTCCCTGGTCTCAAAAACCAGTTGCTTGCCCTGAGTATAAGATTTATGCCCCGAAATCTAGTAACCCAAGTGGTAAGAAACATGCAAGAAAGGAGCCACTAGTTCTGATTAGGCAGTGGATTTATAAATTCTGGCTTAAGCTGATAGCCTTCATGAAAATAGAAGCAATGGATAAGTTTCAAAGAAAGCCTCAAGAAAGATTTGTCAACAAAACAATGAGCAATGAATAATGAACACCTACCCTTCTACCAATGTACTCGACTTGTTACGGCTTCTGGGTAATCTAGCCAGTGGCTTTATCCGTAACCCCCGTGGTTTCGACCTTGAAAAAGTATTAGGGGGTTGGATTCAGGATGTAATCAAACGCTATGGTAGTAAAAATGTCATTCTAAACTTTCTTCTCAAGAAAGTCTTGCTAGTATCTGGGCGTGACTTATCAGACCGGATTTTACAAGACCCACCAGACAGCCAAGGCTATATCGAAGGCAATCTCAAGAAGGATGGTATGTCTTTTCTTGCCCCCAACGCCCTCACTATCAGCCATGATCAACAGTGGCAGCGCCTGAGACCTTATAATGAGGGAGTGCTTGGCACAGGTTCCCAGCACCAGTACCAACAGGCTTTCCTCGAACAGGTACATCGTGCTTTTTCAAAGCCAGTATCCAACATTGAGGATATCCGGAAATGTATGGGTCAGGCAATGCTGGGCATTGTGTTTGGGGAAAATGTTGCTCCTGAGCGGTTGATCAAGGATATACAGGTGTTATTCTCAATGGTGGGAAATCCGATCAAGCGGATTCTATTGGGAAGGTTTGAAACTAAGCGTTTAGAAAAATTTTATGAAACTCTTGAGCAGCTTTGGGAAGGCAGCGAAGCGTCTGAAAAGCCATGCCTGTTGTCTATGGCTCATGGCATAAAGCCCTACACTACTGAAGAGGAACTCCTGCAACAAATCCCCCACTGGATGTTTACCTTTACTGGTTCAGGGACTGACTTGCTGGCGAGAACCCTGACTATGATTACCTCTAGACCAGAAGTGCTCGAACGGGTGCGACAGGAAATCAAGGAAGCGGGTTCGTTAGAGAAAGCCTCAACCATTGCTAAACTCAGCTATTTAGAAGCTTGTTTGTTGGAAACTGGTCGTTTGTTCCCTCCAGTGACCAGAACCTTTCACATTACAACAGCTGGCGACGCTTATAATAACACCCGTATTCCGCCAGACATGGAAATTCTACACTTTTTCCCAATCATGCAACGGGAACGGTCTTTAGACCCATCCACCGATTCGTTTGTACCTCAACGGTGGCTAGATCCGAGCGATCAGGACAATTCGACTTACTCCAATTTGTTTCTGAGAGGATCTCGTACTTGCCCCGGAAGGGATTTGATCCTGTTTGTGTGTAAGAGTGCGATCGCAATTCTCCTAGACCAGCAGCAGCTGACATCCAAAACCAATGTACTCTCCCGAGACCCTCTACCAGCCTACTTCCCAGAAAAGGATATCCAATTTGTTAACCCTTGACGGCTTGTGAAATTAATTGACAGTTGAGTGATCAGCAAAGAGTACCCGAGATGGGTACTGTCAATCCCTGTAAATTATACAACACTAGATTTATTAGTCAATCCTCTTTAATTTATAAATTAATGAGTTATGATCAACATAAAAAACTAAGAAATAGAAAGAGCTAGACAACGGTGAATTAAGGATTAATTAAGATCATGCTCAGTCCTATTCACCTAAGCTTAGGAGTGAGCAGTAAGCTCTGACCGGAATTCCTGACACTCCCAACCTAAAACACTAAATACCTCGGTAATAAAAACTAAAGGAATTAGCACAATGACAAAGAAACCTTGGCATAAGTTTCCTACTCCTCTAGCCCTGTTCAAATTAAATAAATTCCGCGAGAATATGCGGGAAGAAAACCTGCACGATACCTCCCAATTACCCACAAAAGGGGAGCCCCCTGAACCGACTCCTAGTCCTGATGGTCGCCATCTTAAAATTCGTACAGCGGATGGTTCATTTAATGACCCCAATGATCCCAAAATGGGGATGGCTGGCACCCGCTTTGGACGCAATGTAGCCCTGAAATACGCATACCCCGACGAAAAGAATTTACTCAATCCCAACCCCCGTACGATCAGTCGGAAGTTATTGACCCGGGATGAATTTGTCCCAGCTTCGACCTTAAACCTAACAGCTGCAGCTTGGATTCAATTCCAGACTCACGATTGGTTTTCTCATACCTTTAATGATTCCGAAGAGAAAATCGAGATTCCTCTGGAACAGGATGACCCCTGGCCCGAAGAGCATAGACCTCTGGAAATCGAAAAAACTCCAAAAGACCCTACTCGTTCTGAAGACGATACCAAAAATCCCCCAACCTTTATCAACCAAGAAACTCACTGGTGGGATGCTTCCCAAATCTATGGCAGTAATCAGGAAACTATTGATAAGGTGCGTAGCCATGTCGATGGTAAGATGATCATTGGTGATGACGGTTTGTTACCTGTCAACCCAGAGAACGGAATCGATATTGTGGGCTTTGACGATAACTGGTGGATAGGACTAAGCATGTTGCATATCCTGTTCGTCAAAGAGCACAACACTATCTGTGATCATCTGAAAAAACAATACCCTGACTGGACAGATGATGACCTGTTCGACCACGCTCGACTGATTAATGCTGCCTTGCTAGCTAAAATTCATACTGTGGAATGGACTCCGGGCATCCTGGCACATCCCGCTTTGCAAGTTGCCATGAGAACGAATTGGTGGGGTATATTGGGTGAGGAATTCAAAAATCGCTTTGGGCGTATTGGGGACAGTGAAGTAGTCAGCGGCATTATCGGATCATCTATTGACCACCACAGTGCTCCCTACTACCTCACCGAAGAATTCGTTTCTGTGTATCGGATGCATCCCCTCATCCCCGATGAATTCCCGTTTTACTCAGTTAAAGACGGTAAAGAGCTGCTGACGAAAGACTTTTTTGAAGTGTCTGGCAAGCGCTCACGTGCCATTCTAGAACAGGTAGATATAGCTGATTTATTCTACACCTTCGGAATCAGCCACCCAGGTGCTGTCACCCTTTACAATTATCCAAAGAAATTGCAGCAGCTAGTGAGGGACAACGGTGAAGTATTTGACTTAGCTGCTGTAGATATCCTGCGAGACCGGGAGCGAGGGGTTCCCCGCTACAACCAGTTCCGGGAACTAATTGGTCGCGATCGAGTTAAATCCTTCGAGGAAATCACTGAGAAGCCAGAATGGGCGAAAGAATTGCGGGAGGTTTACAACAATGATATCGATAGTGTAGACCTAATGATAGGTATGTTTGCCGAAAATCCTCCCAAGGGATTTGGTTTCAGCGATACCGCCTTTCGGATATTCATTCTGATGGCATCCCGACGACTGAAAAGCGATCGCTTCTTTACCAAGGATTACACTGCCGAAATCTATACTCAATTCGGTTTGGACTGGATTGAAAAGAACACTTTCATAAGTGTTGTGCTCCGACATTACCCCAGCTTAGCTGCTAGTCTGAAGGGTGTTGAAAATGGCTTTGCTCCCTGGAAGCGCATAGTCAAATAATGGCTCAGTTGAACCTTTGGGTTAATTGACAATCTCCGCTCGCTCAGAGACGGGGATTGTTGCTTTTGGTTTGCACCAATGACAGTAGAGATCAAATCTCCCTAGGTGCGCTTGACCCATTAAGAATTATAGCAGTCGCCAGGGCAGGCGCGGACATGACAAAAGTCTCAAACCTAAGTAAGCGCAAGAGTTTGACTTCTGACTTCTGACTTCTGACTTCTGACTTCTGCTATAAATTCGCCACGGGTCGCACCTGAGGAAATTCCGCCCTGACGCTCACACTTGAAACCCGACTCACCCCAAGCCTTCATGTCTACATCCGTGAGCTGGATTAGATCAGAGCATCGGGGTTGAATGACTTGAGACAGCAGCGCCCAAACCAAGCTGCGAGCAATGTCTATCCCAGTTTTGAGAGGGGATTCTGAATTACCAGGAATACCTTTCTCTGGCACCAAATCTGTGTCTACCCAAATCCCATGAGCTCCCAGTAGAATTTGCGCCATCCACTGAGCCCGTGGTAGATGGGTGCAAGAGGTAATTAACTTAACCCTACGAACACCCCAACGCCGGAAAATTGGGATAGTGACATACTCCCACACGCTTATCAAAGATTACAGTGTGGGCTTCTTACCAACTCCACCTAACGGGAACGGATATTCGGTAAGCTTTATTAACGACACTGGATGCCCCTCCGCGCCGGAACAATAAATAAGTTCTATTTTTAGTAAGTAGGTGGCGGTTAGCTCTTAATTTGTCTTCCCTACTTCTTTTATTATAGACGATCTTCAATCGTAATTGTTCCCTATTACATAAATATCTTGTGCAAAATTCATCCCACACTCATGCTGCGAATGTTCGTTGTGGGGCTTCTTTTGCTAGAAGCTAAAGAAAAAGTTACCAAAGGTAGAATTAGCACACTTTTCTAACCAAACCTGTTCCGAAGATGCCATCTCCCGCTGAAAAATTAGCCAAATGCAGGGGTCTGGGGATCCATGAGAAATCAGAATTCGCTTGTCTGGGTGCTGTTTGACTAATTCAGCAACATGGATTTCTCGACGAATACTCCCCCCTAGGACAAAGAACGTATCCACAGGTGCTGATGCTGCTGCCTGCAATCTCAGAGTATTAATTAGCAGCCAGCCACACAAAAAAAGTGCTAGGGTTAATAACCCCCAAAGTCTTAGGCGTCTTCGCCATTTTACTGCTCGTGACAAGTTTATCATTCATTAATCGGCCTGAAATATTACCTTTGACTTGGATTTTTGGCTTGAGTGATACCTAGAATTTTATGAGCTACTGCCTGAGAAACTGGCATCACCGAGAGTCGATTTCCACGTCTGGTCACCCATAGCTCTTGGTCGCTAAACTCCTGTTTAAGGGTTGAAAGCTCTAGCAAATGGGGAAAAACATCGACAAATTGCACTACCACAGTATGCCAGCGCGGAGATTCAACACTTGATTTGGGGTCGTAGTAACGGCTAGTTTGGTCAAATTGAGTCGGGTCAACTACTTCACTTTTAATAATTTCCATTAAGCCCACAATTCCAGGGGGTTTAGTATTGGAATGGTAGAAAAAAGCCAAGTCTCCCTCCTTCATTTCACGCAGAAAGTTTCGAGCTTGGTAATTACGAACCCCATCCCAAATTGTTTTACCTTCTTTTTCCAGATCAGTGATGCTATAGACTTGTGGTTCCGACTTCATCAACCAGTAATTCATTAGTTATAGGCTTTTAAAAGGAGATGTGAAACTAGTATTGATCAAAAAAGCGACTGCATCAAGACAACCCGATGATTTTTTGGTGTTATCCGAAATCAGGATTTGGTTTCCTTATCTATTTGGAAATGCTGATCAAGTCCGGTTAGTTAGTTGGTTTATGCTCAAGTCGCTTTTTGTTATTCGTAATTTTTCCTTCTTCTTATAACTATAATGATCTTGAACTTGCTAAACAAGGCGTAGTCTTCCACTGTTAGTTAATTTTGCTCCCTGATGAAGCTATCCAAATTTCTCTTGCCTGTAGGCTTACTGGCAATTGTCTTACTGGGATGGAGAGTGTTCAGTGCTGCCTCTGCTCCCCTACCAGAAGGGTTTCCACCTCCTACCCCAGCTGGCAAAATCGAAATCAAACACTACCCTGCCTATCGCGCTGCCACAGTACCCTACTCTGGGGAGCTGTCTGAGGCAGCTAATCGTGCTTTTGGCTCCCTGTACCGTCATATTAGCTCTAACGATATTTCCATGACTGCTCCGGTCGAAACTCGTTATCCGATCAGTACCCTGGAAAGTAGTCAGGGAGATTCCCTTGCTCAGCTTGGTGTTGCCTATGTATCATTTCTATACCACCGCCGTAATATCACTCCTGAGCAGATTGAAAAGAATATTCAGGTAGAAGACATACCACCGATGACAGTAGTCAGCCTTGGGATGAAAGGTAGCTATAGTTATATCAGCTACCAACAAAGTATTGAGCAGTTGAAGGAATGGTTAGCCCAACACTCGGAGTATACCGTCGTTGGTAAACCCCGTCGCTTTTTCTATGATTCTCCCTTTGTTCCGGAACCCCTAAAGCGCAGTGAAGTTCAAGTTCCCATTAGAGCGGTAAATGACTAATACCAATTTAATTTATTCCTGCTACCAATAATGATAATTAGAATGATCAGGATTTTTTAAAAATGGAAAGACAAGAATTCTTTGAATCCAAGGGTGCAAAGATTTATGGAACACTTACCCTACCAGAAGGTGTGGAAAAGCCCTCCGCTTGCCTATTCATTGGAGGGTCTTTTCCTCAGACAAGAGAAGGAAATATAGATAATTCAAAAACCGATTGGTTTCCTAAACCATTACCAGAGCGAAACCTGTTCCGGGATGAAGCTATAATTCTGGAGGAAATCGGGATAGCCACATTTAGATACGATAAGCGAGGATGTGGTCAAAGCGAAGGAAATTTTAATACTACTCGACTATTTGACTTGGTAGATGATGCTCGGATGGCATTGGAATGGATGCGGAGTATTCCTGAGATTGACAGCAGTAGAATCGGAGTTCTTGGTCAAAGTGAAGGGGCTGTAATTGCTTTAATTTTAGCAGCGTCTGACCCAGACATTAATTTTTTTGTTTGGCAAGGTGGCATTTATAACAACCTAGAAGGGATAATCAAATGGCAAGCCGAAGCCTTTGAAAAATTAGATAGTACAACTATCAAAAATTTCAAGAAAAACATGCCATTAATTTATTGGACATACAAACAGTTTGATGAAATTATTGCTAGCGCAAAAAGGGGTGAAGAGTTCTTTCGCATCGGAGATGAAGATTGGTCTTTTAATTCTTACCTACCGGCGGCTCAAGAGCATTTTGACAATCCTCCCTATTTATTTGTGGACAAGGTCAAATGCCCAGTACTAATTTTACACGGTGCCTTGGATCACAATACACCTCCAGAAGAAGCTCAAGAAATGCAGCAAGCACTTATCGATGCTGGAAATAGGAATGTGACAACTCATATTTTTCCTGGATTGGATCACAGCTTCAGAAGATTAGGTGACCCAGATGAAGATTTTGTTACTGCTATGAAACGACCCCTAGATCCAGAAATGCCCCAAGCACTAACTAATTGGCTAAAAGTCTGGCAACAAAAGTGATCAGGTGATCAGATCAGGTCATGGGGAGATCGGGATATCAGCTACAGAACAGGAAAGAATAACAGACTATGATATCCCCTTAATCTAGCTAACAAATCCAGTTTATTTTAGGCTAATTATTGGGAATCGATATATACACCATTCGTCAAGTCTGAAATGTCGGCTCTTAGGCGAAAGCCTTTGGCTAGACAAACCAAGTCCACCTACCTAAGTGGACTCAAGTTTCTTTCTAGCCTAGGGCTACTAAAAATGGTGCAAGATATCAGTTAAAGCGACTTCATAAATTTTGGTAGTTTCCAGTTAGGACACCTCATTGGCTGAAATTTATAGGGTTATTTGATCATAAAAAGTACGGAATAGCAAAAAAAATTACAATTACCAGGTTTTGTCTAAAAATCACTAACTAGTTAAGTGTTACAAGCTCTAGCTATTGAAGTAACCGAAGATTGTAGAATATAAGGAAAACGTACTATTTCAGATTCAGAGGTGAGGTAAAGTTATGCCCCGTGGTGGTTATCGAGAAAATAGTGGTCGCAAGCCGAAGTGGAATCTGGGTCAAACGAAAGCAGTAAGGATTCCGGTAGTGATCGCAGATACAATTCTAGAAGTGGCTAAACGACTGGATGAGGGGGAGAGTATAGAGTCGGTGATTATTCCTAAATCAGAAACGACTAAACTCTCTCAATTGACTGAAGAAATAGGGGCATCACCAAGAGACTCCAAAGACTCATTAATGGGGTCTTAATTCAGAATTCAGAGTTCAGAGTTCAGGAATATTCCAGCTCAATTCGTAATTCTGAATTCTGAACTCTACAGATATTAGACTACAGGAGCATTTTCGCTTAGTTTCACTTGATTGTAAATAGGGTTTTCTTAAATTTATAAGCTCTTGATTTCTCTGATTTTTTCCTAAATCATGAAGGTGCTAAATCGAATTATAAAACATAGATTTACTGTACATAAAATCTTCTGGTTTACCAATAATAAAAACTCTCTAAATTTGATAAATTCTATACTTTGAAAAAAATATTGCTGTCTAGGTTCTTGATAAACATCAAATTAGATTCTATTTGGCCAAGTTGCTATAACCTTAATCTTCTGATTTTTGCACCAATTTATAAATTTGATGATGCTACTCATTCCCTGACTTGAAGTTATAGATTCAGATATCTTCTTGTTTGAAGTAATTTTGGCAATAGTTTTGATTTCTTTTTGGGTCATATCAGCTTTTCGATTAGCTGTTTCATCTCCATACTCATTAATAGTTGGAGACTGATAAGCTGAATTCCTGGACTGAAGGGTTTTAAATTTAGCTACTATTCCCTGTTGCACACGCTTCAAGGATATTGCACTGATAAAACGAACTTGATCAATTAAATTCAGTGATAGTAAATATTCCGGATCCCGACTCAACACATAATCAGTAAAGAGATTACTAGGTTTTCCATCATGTATATAATGCTCATATTCCAGAGGAAGAAGAACTAAATCTCCAGGTTTGAGCCAGGAACGAGAACGAGTCAAGATGTAATCAATACCAAGTGGAAAAGTTGTAGCTCCATTAAGACAACTTATGGACGTCTCTTTATGTATCTGACTACAGCTAATGCCAAATCTATAGCAGCATGGTAATTATTAAATTGAGATTGCGTCGCAATTCGCCTTTACGATTACCACCGAGAGGAATATAGAGATAATCCCGCAGAAAGTTAGAAAGGGTAATATGCCACCTACGCCAAAAGTCGCTGATGTTTACTGCTTTGTAAGGAGAGTTAAAGTTCAGTGGTAGCTTAATAGCAAACATCCGTGCTGCACCGATAGCCATCTCAGAGTAGCCGGAAAAATCGAAGTAAAGTTGGAACGTGTAAAATAAGGCACCACTCCAAGCATCATAAAAGGTGAGCAATTCTCCTGAAGCAGCAGCATTAAAGACTGGAGTAGCATAAACAGCAGCTGTGTCAGCAATCAAGACTTTTTTGATTAACCCTATGGAGAAAATAGTTACCCCCACCGCCAGATCTTCAGGGTTAAACTGACCAATCTTTAGGTCTACATTTATACAGTTCCCTGATCTCCTGTCCAATGAACAGTAATTGCTGACTTTTCCTAAGCATTTAGCCGTCAGCTTGGTCATTGATCATTGGGGATTGAGTTAGTGCTGCTATTGTTGTTATTTCAGCTCAAGCCTTTGCGATCGCTTGCTGATCAGCATCGCCATTACCCATTACCCATTACCTAGAATTTCTCTCGTAGCTGAGTTGGAAGGCACGCGATCGCTTACTCTACCGAACCGGAGCAATCCCTCAGTTTTTAGTCTGGCAACTTGTACTGTTCTACAATCCGCTTGGCATACTCTGGCACATGTGCCTCTAACTTTTCTGGATGATTGCGCTTTAGATATAAATAGTTGCGGGTGAAGTGGGAGTCAATAGAAAAACGAGCATACTCCAATCCTTTCGGACCTATTTTTTCAATCACCACTCCCATCATTTTTGCTGCCCACATCGGTAACGTAACTCCCTTGTCATAGGCAGGAATACTCTGTTGCACTGCCTGTTTGCGATCGCCTTTTGACATGACTGGTTGAGTTTCCAACTGGTCTTGCACCAAATCCAACAATTCTTGCCCAATGTCATTACGAACGAGAATCCACTGCCAACCAAAGGGAGCTCCCATGTAACCTACCACTAAATCCGCTAGGGAGTTTACATAGTCAAAACAACTCATGCAAGAGGAGGCAAACACATCTTTGAGTTGATTAGTCTTTAAGCCAAAGAACGGTACTTTCTCAATCGAGCCATCCTCATGTTTAAAGTGAATCCGGAAATCCTGCATAAACTCGTAATGTACCACTGTTTCTGGTGAACGGCTGGTGGTTTCTAGAAATTTTTGCAACCCCTCACGGTTGACATTATCGACACAGGGCGTACCTAAAACATAGAGTTTTTCTAAACCGAGTTCGTTTTGCACTGATCGCAATGCTTGGATTTGGCAGCCAACACCAATTACTAATAATCGCTTCATCCCTGATTGTTCCACTTGCTCTAACACAGAGAGGTTAGGAGACAAGGTAGGCTTATTCACCCGTGCTGCTAACACCTCCTCTGGGGTACGAGCAATGATCGGCATTGGCTGAAAGCGGTCTTCTTTAGTGTTTTGGACACAGACTACACCTTCAACTTTACCCTGCTTGAGCATTTCCATGGCAATGGTACTGACAATTCCTGTCCACTGCGCCCCTTCTATGGGGTTAATCTTCTTAGCCGTGATCATCTTCTGGTTAACACCAAAGTACCAATCGTCTGGATGATCTAGATTGCGGCTACGTCCATGGGCTTTTGTTTCCAAGTCAGCTATTTGCTGGTTTAAGAATGCACAAGCTTCCTTGACATAATGGATATAGTATGTATCACAAAGTCCACACTCGCTACACAGTTCCTTGGCAGGGCGTCGGCTACTTGGTTTTAAGGCTCTCGCTTTTTTATGTTTGGCAGGTTGAGGTGTCACTGAAGTCATTTGCTTAACTAATGGTCTATTGTCTCACGATGGTGAGCATTCAGCCGTCAGCTAATGCGCTACCTCAAGCGCGTCGTTCGCACAGCGTGGCCAAACGCGCCCCGCGTGGCCCAAAGGCCAAGGCCAAAGCCTGTGCCACGCACGCTACTTGAGGTGATATCAGCTATCAGCCGTCAGCGTTAATTTGGATCTTGGTTATCGATTCCAACACAATAGACAGGAGTGTAAATGCGTTCCCGTCGCGGCTCAATGCTTAGCATCGCATATCTCGATTGCCAACACTGATCGGATTTTCTCTTAATTTTCTCTTAATTTTCTCTTATTTGGTACATTTGTACTCAATTAAGTCATGCGATCGCGTAGCGTGGCCTACGGCCAATCGCACAAAGAGGAGATAATTGGACCCTCAGGTCAATCAAAGTACCACCTTAGGGGCGCAGGGCGTGCGCCCACCCACCAAGGGAAAAGAAAACCAGAAAAACCCTCCTTTTAGTTACCAAATTCTGCCACCTGAGATTCAGACAGACCTGTTAAATTCGCCACCTGCTCCACCGTCATCCCTTGCTCTAACAAGTTCTGCGCCACCTGCTGCAACTGAGACTCCGCTTGATCAGCTCTTTGTTGTTCTTGATCAGCTCTTTGTCGTTCTTGCTCGGCTTTTTGTTGTTCTTGATCGGCTCTTTGTTGTTCTTGATCGGCTCTTTGCCGTTCTTGTTCAGCTCTTTGTTGTTCTTGATCGGCTCTTTGTTGTTCTTGATCGGCTCTTTGTTGTTCTTGCTCAGCTTTTTCCTCAGAAGTGGGCAGTAACTCCCCATCCAAATTTGCCCAGCGTAACCAAGTTGCTTCGATGCCGTTATACTCACCATGCCAACGCACCAAGCTCAAACCTAATGCCTGAGATACCAGTTGGTTTTGCTCATTAGGTTCTATCGGTTGGTAAACTCTATTTTGGAGATGAAATCCAGCCCAATCATCTGGATTAAACGGATCAAACCAGAAATACTCTGGCACACGCATCTGATTTTGATAAATCTGTTTTTTCTCGTTTTTGTCACGCTCAGCAGTGCTTGCCGACAAAAGTTCGATAATCACGTCAGGAGCCTTTTCCTCCTCCCAAATCACCCAGCTTCGACGCTCTCCCTTGGGTACATCTAGAGCAACAAAGAAATCTGGTCCTTTATAGTCCTTATTTTTGAGTTGGGCAACGCTGTAGTAAACAAACATATTACCACCGACATAGCCATCCGACCTATTATCTAGCCAAGGCGATAGGGTATAAATGAGCAGATCCATTTGGGCTTTGTGCCGTGCGGTTTCCATTGGTATATCATCATCACAAGGGAGCTCAGCCTGAGTAGGTGGTGCTGCCACTGGCATTGACACTATAGTTTTAGAGAGTGTAAGCTCTGACATGGCTGTCCAAAGGTTTCAGTTTACCAAGTTTTGACACTTCTATGTTAATGGGTGCTGCTTCCAAGCAAATGGGATCATATTTTGGAGGCTCTGGTTTTGGCGGACGGAAACTCTCCTAGATACCTATAGAAATCACCCCCATGCCCTGGTCAGTCAGTGCTTCTTTACAAAGAAGCCGAAGTTTAGCTTTGATTGGGTCAGTATCCGGCAACGAGAAAGCATTCATCCCCTTCTTTGCTGCTGTCTTCAATGCTGCAAATACCTGCTCAAAAGGCAGATATTTGCCTAACACCTTTTGATAACTTTGCATCCAGGGGAAAGTACTGATGTATTCACAATTAAAGGTGAGGTAGCCAGAGTCCTCACCAATTTAGATAAACGAGAGATAGTCATTATTGTAACCAAAGCGGAAATCCCCTACTGGATCTTCCCAAGTGGCCATAACGTCCGAGGGTAACTGTTGATGGCTGATAGCTGAGTGGTCAAAGTATACATGGCTGCGTTCGCTAGCCAACGCCCTTCGGGCTAATCGCAACTTCCTCAAACCTAGACGCATCAGGCTGTTTGACTTTTTAAATGCCACCTTCGGTCTCTTATAAGTAAGCAGAAAGTCTATCACTGTTTGCTGGACTTGACCAATAGTCCAGCTAGACAGTACTTAATTATACAAAGTTGGACTATGTGTTGTGGTATTTACCAATGACTACTTAGTGATTAGTGATTAGTGATTAGTGCTTTGTGGCCAGTAACAAGTTTTCTGGTATTCACCAATCACCAGCTTAGTGATTAGTAATTAGTGATTAGTAATTAGTGATTAGTGCTTTGTGGCCAGTCACAAGTTTTCTGGTATTCACCAATCACCAGCTTAGTAATTAGTGATTAGTGATTAGCGCTTTGTGGTCAGTAACAAGTTTTCTGGTATTCACCAATCACCAGCTTAGTAATTAGTGATTAGTAATTACTAAGCTGGTGATAAGTGCTTTGTGGCCAGTCACAAGTTTTCTGGTATTCACCAATGACTGATTACTAATCAATAAAAAACCGCCGCTAGCAATAGGGCGGGATGGTTAAGCAATCGGAGGGTAACTCTAGGTTACTTGGTTAATCTAGGATAGTGTTGTAGCAAATTTTACCAAATACCTATGACTGTCTAGCTTTTACCATAAGCATTAATGGGCTCTTTGATAAGCCGAATATATAAATGCTTAAAGGTAGACCTAATTACTCGAGGCATACCAAAATCAATCGGTGTCATAGTATCAGGTAGTTTCCAATCCCTCACTTGGATTTCTACAGGTCGATGGTAAGGAAAGTCAATCTCTGCTAAGTCTGGCAACAACCCTAGCCGTTTTTGAGCTGCTAGGGTAGGAACCAGAGCTGGCTCAACATTGAGAATTTCCACTATTGATCGGTCGAGAGCAAAGACATCCTCTGATGCTCCCAAGATCCCCAAATGTCTCGGTTCACCACCAATCGGACCATTCCCTTCCTGACCAATAATGCCATCAATGATAGTCAACTGCGGATTAATCGCCCGTGCTGTTTCCACCAGCATTTCCCCAAAGCGCGTCTCATCCTTACCCGCTTCCATATGCCACCAGGCTTTCATTTTTCCGGGAACACAGCCGAATAAATTTTTAACCCCCATGGTCAGGGTCAACTGCATGTGGGATTTTACCTTCGGTAGGTTAATCACCACATCCGCATTCATGGCCTCTTTAGACAAACGCAGATGATTAAAGGTTTCGCTAGCAGTTTCATAACCCTTGCCGTGGAATTCAACAATAGGGATATCAAGTTCTGCCATCATTGGCAGATAGCCGTTCGCCTTAGCCACACCCCTAGCACTCCCAAAGGCTGGGCTATCTCCGAAAAAGGGTTTACCCCCAGCTTCTTTGACTAGTTGAGCCACGCAGTAAACAATTTCAGGGCGAGTGATACATTCTTTACCAGGACGACCAGCAGTAAGTAAATTAGGTTTCAGCAGAACCGAATTACCTTTCTTAACAAAAGCACTCATCCCTCCCAAAGGTTCTAGCAGCCTTTCCAAGGAAGCTCGTAAGAGTTGTCTATTATAGGAATCAGCACGAATTAAACTAACAGTTTGCATAATTTAATAGTTTTGATGTCAGGGGAAAATGATCAATTGTGTATTGTTATACCAATTTCCTGTCAAAGATGTAAACTTATAGTACACTTGGAGATTGGAAATTTTTCAGATTGTTTCCCGCCTCCAACAGATAAGTGACAATTTTCAAGAAAATCTGGTATTATTCCTGGAGGAAGTTGCCTATCGTAGCAATTGTCTGTTGTATTATGAAAATCTTTTACCCTAGGGTGGCAGATTCTTCGCTACACATGTAGAATAAGAATACATAATACATCTACTGATTCTCCAATGTATCTACAGCTTGTCAGTTGCGTCTGCGGTCTTGTATCTAGGTTAAGCCTTAAATAATCACTCTAGGTCATGTTTAGGTTGAAAGCGTTATTCAATCGTTTCAGGGTGTATCAGTGAACGCATTTGTCCTACTCCAGGGTTTTAAGGACAGTACCTGGATACAGTAGTGCACTTACCAAACTTTTAAAGGATGTGGATTTTAACAAATTTATAATTCTCTAACTTCTCTAATCCTGAAGTGTTTACTCTCCTGAGGAAGAATGGTTCCTTGTGTCATTCCTTGGATGCTGGGAAGTGTATCTAATCTGTAACCAATAAACGTTTCCGTTGCCGAATTTAAGGCTAATTTTCAGGAAGATCGGAATTCTCTGTTGACGCTAAAAATACCTAGAACACTGGATAATACCGATGCTCTCTTGACTGAAAACCGATCTATGGCACGGGTTAATCGCCACTTAAGGCAAAAAAATTTCACATTCAGCCTACGTTGCCAGATTTTCCCTGGTTAAAACGTTTTGTACCAAGCAGGCTGAACAGAATAACATAATCAGTCAAACGAGGTGAACACACAAATGATTAAAGTACAGGCTCCTGATTCCATCCTATTTCCACAACCAGGCCTTGGCAAGGTAGAAAGTACCATTACCCCTACCAAGCCTGGGCGAGTCAAATTTAAAGCCACATACTGGCCCGCCCGGTTATGTGATCATGATTCCCAAGTTACCCTTGTGCCTGATGACCAAGTGACTGTGCTGGGCCGACACGGGATTACGTTGCTGGTGGTTCCTGCCGGCTATATTTCCCCTGGCAATTCACCAGAGGATGAACCGGGGGTTGAAGAAGCTAGTGAATCCCAGAGCTTGGGATTCACTCAAAAACTGAGCTCAGTCTTTTCCAAACTGTGGCGCTAGAGTTTAACTAACCGTAAGCTTATGCGCTACGCGCACGCTACTTGAGGTGCTATCAGCAGTCAGCTTACGCACTACTTGAAAAGCTTCGCTTTCGGTGAAACAGTTAATGTTCTCGTAGCCAGGATAAATAAACAAAGTTCAGACGTTATATGTAAGATATATAACGTCTGAATGTGGGATTTTTTTTCGTGGCCAAGCTTGCATCTAAAGCTTGCATCTTATGTTATTTCCGGATAATCACCATTAATCAAAATCTCCTCATCTCCCCATCTCCCCATCTCCCCATCTCCCCATCTCACCATCTGCATGCTTAGTCCTACTTTTAAGAATTGGTATAAGTGGGTCGGTTCTCTTGCACTGATCTAACCAAGGACAAATAACAGTTCAAGCTTAGTCAATCCATCGCATCTGGACAAAATGGGCTGGACGTCCCCAGATATCAGATGTTTCCCTAATGTCTACAATCGCCAGGTTAAAAGGAATGGCAGTAGTTAAGTACCGTTGTGCTAAGTTGCCCAAATCAGGTGTTAGTTGAGTAGCAGCCACCGCTGCAAAGCCAAGACCCAACAGTTGTTCAATCGGTCCTCGCGGCAGTAACAGATGAACAGCCAACCCTAGTCCAGCACCTAAAAACACTGCTACTGAGAGATTCGTGCCGCACCGGGGGTGGATAGCCATATCCCATTCTCCCCGAGTCAGTCGCTCTAGGGCAGTGGGTACTGCTCGTCTCAAGTCAGCCAAATTTACCTGACCATAGAGATAAAATCCTTGGTCAGTTGATAGTCCTCCTATAGCATTATTATCTGATGGAGGAGTGGTTGGGGTTGCACCAGCACCACTAGCACCATAGCGTTCACTTAGAACCCAGACAGTAGCGTGTTCTAGAGCATGAACCTGACGCAGCATGAGAATGTCTTTTAACCCTGGAACGAAATTCAGCTGCCTAAGCAAATCCGTATCCTGTGTCGGTTGAGGGGCTGTAAAATCAAAGTCCCAAAAGTTACTGGTGTTTACGGAAGCAGAATTACTCATGGCAGCAAAAAAGCAAAAGCAGGTTAATTAATATCAGACACTTTCACTGTAGCATTGTGTCCGATTGAATACTTAAAATTCCTAAGTATTCAGCTGACTGCTTAATAATGATAGCTGAATGCTTAGAAAACTTAATCATTCTTAGTTGTTCGTAAATTAACCATTAAAAATTAACAATTAACCATTAACAATAAATATAGCTCCTCGCTGTTCTAGCTCAGGTTTAATTTTATCGGGCAAAACCGTATTGTACCAAAATTGAGCACCTTGGACATTGACTTTCTGAAGATTGCTATCAAATAGGTTAGTACCCATCAAATTTGTCTAACTCAAGTCAGCATTAGTCAGATCGACGTGACGCAGTTGAGCATAACTGAGTTCACTACCACTGAGGTCTCCATAACTCAACTGAGCATGACTTAATTGAGCATAGCTAAGGTTAGTCTTCCTCACTTAGTTTGGCATTTTGCAGACTAGCACCACTGAGATTAGCATCGCTCAAATCAGCATTTTGTAAGTCAGCATGAAGCAGATTACTCTCGTTCAAACTGGCATTGCTGAGATTGCTTGCTGTAAATTAGTACGACGTAAATCAGCACCGCTTAGGTTGGTAAGTAGTCGGACAAAAGTAAAATTAACTGTTGAAATAGGGAGCAGGGACTGAGGCCGTGGGCCACGCGGGGCGCGTTCGGAGCTGGGAGCTGGGAGCAGAGGGGCTTTTGGCAACTTTACAGAAGTTAATACAGCGATGCAGCAAGGGAACAGGGGGTTTCCCCCACTCGCTATTGCATCAAGAAGTGAGGTTTATTTTTGTCCAGGTACTTAGTTATGCAAACCGCCGTAAATGTATTGGCAAAGACTTGATAATCGTTGTGTAAAATAATTTCCAATAACGCTTTATTTTCCTCTAGGTTTGCCGTCATTTTACAAAATCAAATTTGCTTAAATTCCAACAAAACGGTTTATGGATAATTTACCTTTACCCCCTTTTAAAAAAACTGATATATGACTTCTTTATAACGCTGAATTCTTTACGGTTTCGGGAGTTCATCTTCAGTAAAACATCATGATTAATATCCTCATGTTCTGTGGTATTATTGGGGTGATTATTGTTGTTATTTGAGATGCTCTCTACCATAGATACAAATTACTTTATTAATAGTATATAGAGATTTGAATTTGAACAGCAAGTTGAGACCAACAAGCGACTCCTAAAAAACGTAAAATTGAGAGCAATGACTTTAGCCAATGAGGAATGTAATTTGCCCGGGTGGTCATTACTAGCTATAACCATAAGGAGAGTACTGTGGAAGTTAATGTAAATTGTGCCCAAGACTGCATCAACGGTTGTATCTTAGGTGACAAATGCCCCAATCAACAATACGTTGCTGAGGCATCCCAGTTCATTAACGGTACTTCATTGGACAAAATGTTGGAGTTGGCAGAGGAAGCACGGCTCAAGAAACTATCTCAACCCCCTAAATGGGTGATTCCCGACTTTCCTGAGTAGGAAACTCTCACCCCTAAGCCAAAAGCGCCTGATTCTATGGGAACCTAAGAGAATAAATACAAAAACCTACTATTTTCGCTACGCCAAGCAACTAACAGGTTATGCAAACTCTAAGTACACCTCAAAGGGCTAGTACACTACCAGCTTTCGATACTACTATCCACCGCCGTCAAACCCGCCCTGTCAGAGTGGCTAATGTCACTATTGGCGGGGGATACCCGGTGGTGGTGCAATCGATGATTAATGAAGATACCTTAGATATCAATGGTTCCGTTGCTGCTATTCGCCGCTTGCACGAGATTGGTTGCGAGATTGTCCGTGTCACTGTACCGAGTATGGCACATGCTAAGGCTCTAGCCCAAATCAAAGAGAAACTAGCAGCGACCTATCAAGCGGTGCCTCTAGTAGCTGATGTCCATCACAATGGCATGAAAATTGCTCTGGAAGTTGCCAAGCATGTGGATAAGGTACGGATTAATCCAGGATTGTATGTCTTTGAAAAGCCCAAAGCCAATCGCAGTGAATACACTGAAGCTGAATTTGAGGAAATTGGGGAAAAAATTCGGGAAACCCTAGAACCCCTGGTCATTTCCCTCCGTGACCAAGGTAAAGCTATGCGCATCGGAGTCAATCACGGTTCCCTAGCGGAACGGATGCTGTTTACCTACGGTGATACCCCGGAAGGGATGGTGGAATCTGCTCTGGAATTTATTCGTATCTGTGAATCCTTAGATTTCCGCAATTTGGTGATCTCCCTCAAAGCTTCACGGGTACCTGTGATGCTAGCCGCCTATCGCTTAATGGTAAGGCGGATGAATCAGTTGGGGATGGATTACCCGTTGCATTTGGGTGTTACTGAAGCTGGGGATGGGGAATATGGACGGATTAAGTCTACGGCTGGTATTGCTACTCTGCTAGCTGAGGGGATTGGTGATACGATTCGTGTCTCCCTTACGGAAGCCCCAGAAAAAGAGATTCCTGTTTGCTACAGTATTCTGCAAGCTCTGGGATTGCGGAAAACTATGGTGGAGTATGTGGCTTGTCCGTCCTGTGGTCGTACTTTATTTAATTTAGAGGAGGTGCTGCATAAGGTACGGGAAGCTACTAAACATCTCGCTGGCTTAGATATTGCTGTGATGGGGTGTATTGTTAATGGTCCTGGGGAAATGGCTGATGCTGACTATGGTTATGTCGGTAAGCAAGCTGGCTATATTTCTCTGTATCGCGGTAAGGAGGAAATTAAAAAGGTACCTGAAGATCAAGGAGTAGAGGAGTTGATTAATTTAATTAAAGCTGATGGTCGCTGGGTAGATCCTTAATAATTTTTGAATAAAAACTATAAAAAACTATCACTTTGTGGGCGCAAGCCTTGCGCCCTTACAATTTATTTGTGTTCCACTCATGATCACAAGTCCTATAAATTGACAATTAGCAATTAACCTCCTCATCACTCGATCAGTTGATTGATCATGGATTTACGTAGTTTTAGAATTACTTGACCGATGCTGTCACAAGCCCTAGAGCAATGGCGAGAATCATGCATCTGACTCATCACCTAACTCTTTGAGTCTAGCTAGCAATTCCTCTACCCGCTTTTCGGCAAGTTCTCTTTGTTGCCGTTCAGCTTGAGCTTGTTGTTGAGCAGCTTGAGCTCTCTCGTCTGGTGTTGGTACCAATTGCTGATCTTCACTGAAAAACCGTAGCTGGGAATTATGCACACCTAAAAATAATTCCAACTGCTGACTCCACAGCCACCCCTGAGTATTAGGGTCGAGGGGTTGATACTGGCCTCCCATCAGGCGAAATCCCTGAAAATCGAGGGTATCGGGGTGAAACCAGAAATATTCTGGTGTCCTGAAAGTATCTTGGTAGAGGATTTTCTTTAATCCCTTATCAACTTTAGCTGTACTGTTAGAGAGCAGTTCAATAATCACATTGGGATATTTTCCTTGTTCTGCCCATACTACCCAACTTTTGCGGGGTCGATTTTCCGTACCGAGTACTACAAAAAAGTCGGGTCCTCTAAAGTCTCTGGTGGTAATATGCTCAGGACTGAAATAGATAGTGAGATTCCCTGTAGCATAGAAGTCGCTTCGTTCTCGCCACCACCACTTGAGGCAAGCGAGTAACAGCTCAATTTGATCTCGATGGCGATCGCTTTCCAAGGGGGGTTCATCACTCCATAAATCACATGGTGGAATGATAATACTTTCTGACTCAGCCATTACATTGACTTCCACAGTGGCTTCTGAATTCGTGACTACTCCCACATCAAATCAAAGATTATGATGTGGGCTTCTCAACCTCACGAATGAGACTTGCTGCTCCTCGGCGGATGCCTCCGCTACGCGAACGATATCCTGTACCGATTTACCACAGCCATTAAGCGGCAGTCCAACCGCCAATAGTCCACGATTTAAAATGTTGATACCACTGTTCCAGTCGCGGTCAATTTTAACTTTACAACTAGAACAATAATGAATGCGCTCACTTAAAGTTTTTTCGACCCTAGAACCACAACTAAAACACTCGATACTTGTGCCACGTGGGTTAACTTCCTGAACTAACAAACCGCGTTTAACCGCCACTGCTTGCAATATTTCCAAGAATGCTCCCCAGGCCGCATCATGTATTGATTTTGCTAAATTAGTTCTAGCGAGTCCTTTGATATTTAAATTTTCGTGAGCAATTAAGTCATACTTACTGCACAGCCAATGAGCAACCTGATAATGAAATTCTTTTCGGCAACGGCTTAAATGAAGGTGCATCAAAGCTACTTTATGTTTAGCTTTTTTCCAGTTTTTAGAACCCTTGATACGGCGCGACATTACTTTTTGAGCTTGAGCAAGTTTGTCCTGAGCTTTTCTGTAAAACTGCGGGATAGGCACTGCTTCGCCGTCAGATGTCGTCAAGAATTTCTCCAGGCCAACATCAATACCAACGGCAGAATTGACTGAATCTACAGGTAGCAGTTCAGGTACGGTATCATCTTTCATCGAAATACAACAATACCAACCATCAGCTTTTTTGACGATAGTGCATTGCTTGAGTACAAAACCCACGCCCTTCGGGCAAGCTTCGCTAACAGGTAATGGCCGATGCATTACCACAGGTATTGACCCAATTCGACTTAGTTTTAAAACACCGTCAACTAGGTGCGCTCCCGCTTTGGTATTGTTAACCCTGGGGAATACAAATGACCGGAGATCTCCGGGCTTTTTGAAGCGAGGTCTTCCACCACGCTTACCACTGGCGTCTGGTTTTCGCCATTTCTCCCAGGCTTTGTTAAGCCGCTGTAGGTTAACCTGTTGCGTCTCTGCGTAAATTTGTTTGTACTCAGGGAACAACCGCTTAGTTTCCTTGAGAGCAGATTGCTGGGTGTAGTAGTTGACCGGGTGAGGAATTTCACCAATCGGCTCATAAAGTAAGCTACATCTATCAACTGGTGAACGAGTCCTGTTGAGCCAATCAAGCCTTTGCCCTAGAGCATAGTTCCAGTGACGGCGCAACAGTTCTAGCCATCTATCCATCGTGGCTATCTGTTCGTCACTAGGCTTGATTCTGTAGCAGTAGGTTAATATCACTGTGCTATTGTACCACTTACGATCGCGTTCGCGCAGCGTCGGCTCTGCCGAAAGCGTGGCCAGAGGCCAATCGCTTTTAGCGGAAGCTGAGGCCTTTGGCCACGCTTCGCGAACGCGATGAAGCGTTCGCGCAGCGTCGGCTCTGCCGAAAGCGTGGCCAGAGGCCAATCTGTTGAGAACTTCAAGACGCTGTCGGGCAATTCACCGGAGACGAAACCTGATTACGTTGAGCGATAGGCGCGACAGTCTGTGAGTCATAAGTTTAAGTTATATGAAATAAGGCGAGCCTGTCTTACGGTAACTTCTAACCCGTTAAATCGGAGATTATAACGGGAGACCCCTTGCCCGTTTAAGTTGGCAAGGGTCATAGCACTCACAGGCAAAATCGCTACCTCTAGTTTGACAGCTTTACTGGAAATGGTTAACTTAACCGTTGACTGTCAACGGTCAACGCTCAACGGTAAACAAATCAGGTTTGTTGGGTAAAAGCTAGATGCTTTGTAAAAGCTGGATAAATAACTAGGGAATAATTTGGCAAGCAAGCATATAATAGTCAGGATCTAATAACGTTTATGTCACCACAGAGCAACCACTATGCCCCGCCGCGATGATATTCACAAAATCTTGCTCCTTGGTTCTGGTCCGATTGTGATTGGACAAGCCTGTGAATTTGACTATTCCGGGACTCAGGCTTGTAAGGCACTCCGGGAAGAAGGCTATGAAGTGGTACTGGTAAACTCTAATCCAGCTAGTATCATGACTGACCCGGAAACGGCTGACCGTACCTACATCGAGCCCCTAACTCCAGAAATCGTCGAGAAGGTGATCGAAAAAGAGCAACCATGTGCTTTACTGCCAACCATGGGGGGTCAGACGGCTCTGAATATTGCGGTTGACCTAGCTAAGAATGGGGTGTTGGAAAAGCATGGAGTGGAGCTAATTGGGGCAAAGCTAGAGGCGATAGAAAAGGCTGAAGACCGCCAGTTGTTCAAGGAAGCAATGGAAAGAATTGGGGTAGGGGTCTGTCCTTCGGGAATTGCGAATAATCTCAAAGAGGCTAAAGCGATCGCACAAGAAATCGGCTCTTACCCGCTGATTATTCGCCCGGCTTTTACCCTGGGGGGTAGTGGTGGTGGCATTGCCTATAACAAAGAAGAATACGAAGCAATGGCTCAGGGGGGTTTGGATGCTTCGCCAGTGTCTCAAATCTTGGTGGAAAAGTCTTTGTTGGGCTGGAAGGAGTATGAGTTAGAGGTCATGCGAGATTTGGCAGATAATGTAGTGATTATCTGTTCCATTGAAAATCTTGACCCGATGGGGATTCATACTGGGGACTCGATTACTGTTGCTCCCGCTCAAACCCTGACGGATAAGGAATACCAACGGTTGCGGGATTACTCGATTAAAATTATTCGGGAGATTGGGGTTGAAACCGGAGGGTCAAATATTCAGTTTGCTGTGAATCCCATCAATGGCCAAGTCATTATCATTGAGATGAATCCTCGGGTTTCTCGCAGTTCTGCCCTAGCCTCTAAAGCAACAGGGTTCCCGATTGCTAAGTTTGCGGCTAAATTAGCCGTGGGATATACCCTCGATGAAATTCCCAACGATATTACTAAACAAACTCCTGCTTCCTTTGAACCAACTATTGACTATGTGGTAACTAAGGTACCCCGGTTTGCCTTTGAGAAGTTTCCCGGTAGTAAACCAATCCTTACGACTCAGATGAAGTCAGTGGGAGAAGCGATGGCGATTGGACGGACGTTTCTCGAATCGTTTCAGAAAGCGTTGCGCTCCCTGGAAACTGGACGGTTTGGGTGGGGATGCGATCGCAAAGAGAAGCTGCCATCTCTCGAACAAGTGCGCTATGGTTTACGAACCCCGAATCCAGAACGTATCTTCACGGTGGGTCATGGTTTGATGCTAGGGATGACCCTAGAAGAAGTACAGGAACTCACAGGAATTGACCCCTGGTTTTTGGATAAATTGGCGGAGTTGCTGGAAACGTCAAAATTCCTCAAACGTAACCCATTGCAGACCTTGAACAAAGAGCAGTTATGGGCAGTCAAACGTCAGGGATTTAGCGATCGCCAAATTGCTTTTGCTACCAAGACCTCGGAAGATGAGGTGCGTGAATACCGTAAGCATCTAGGAGTAGTACCAGCATATAAGCTAGTAGATACCTGTGCAGCAGAGTTTGAGGCATTTACACCTTATTATTACTCCACTTATGAAGAAGAGTCGGAAGTGATACCTTCGGATCGGCGGAAGGTGATGATTTTAGGTGGGGGACCAAACCGGATTGGTCAAGGGATTGAGTTTGACTATTGCTGTTGTCATGCATCTTATGCTCTGAGTAAGCAGGGGTTTGAGACAATCATGGTCAACTCCAACCCAGAGACAGTTTCTACAGATTATGATACAAGCGATCGCTTATATTTTGAGCCCCTGACCAAAGAGGATGTACTCAATATTATTGAGGCGGAAAATCCGGAAGGGATTATTGTTCAATTTGGGGGACAGACACCGCTTAAGTTAGCAGTGCCGTTGCAAGAAGCCTTGAAGGTTAGCAGGTTGAAGGTTGGCAACCAACAACTGGTAACCCAAATTTGGGGAACCTCTCCCGACTCAATCGACGTAGCTGAGGATCGGGAGCGGTTTGAGAAGATTTTGCGGAAGTTAGATATTAAGCAGCCACCCAATGGAATTGCTCGCAGTTATGGGGAAGCACTAGAGGTGGCGAAACGGATTAGTTATCCAGTGGTGGTGCGTCCGTCTTATGTGTTGGGGGGACGGGCTATGGAAATTGTCTATTCCGATGAGGATTTGAAACGCTACATGAAGTTTGCGGTGCAGGTGGAACCAGAGCATCCGATTCTGATTGATAAGTTTTTAGAGAATGCTGTAGAGGTAGATGTGGATGCGATCGCAGATGACACTGGTCGGGTAGTGATTGGTGGCATCATGGAACACATCGAACAGGCGGGGATTCACTCCGGAGACTCTGCTTGTTCTTTACCCCACACCTCTCTAACACCCGTTGCTTTGGAAACTATTCGCACTTGGACTTATCAGCTGGCAAAAGCCCTGAAGGTGGTGGGGTTGATGAATATTCAATTTGCGGTGCAAGGGGAAACCGTTTACATACTCGAAGCCAATCCCAGAGCATCCCGAACAGTTCCCTATGTCTCCAAGGCAACAGGGGTACCCCTGGCGGGGTTAGCATCTCGGGTTATGTCCGGTGAAACCTTGGAATCCCTTGGGTTAACTGAAGAAGCTAGCCCTAAGCACATTGCAGTCAAAGAAGCGGTATTGCCCTTTGAGAAATTTCCTGGTACAGACACCCTCCTCGGACCAGAAATGCGTTCTACTGGGGAAGTAATGGGGATTGACACAGATTTTGGGAAGGCATTTGCCAAAGCAGAATTAGCAGCTGGTCAGCGTTTACCCCTGTCTGGCACAGTGTTCGTTTCTACAAATCACCGAGACAAGCAAAATGTAGTACCAGTGGCGAAAGACTTAATCGAGTTGGGATTCGAGCTAGTGGCAACGGATGGCACTCGCAAGGTGCTGCAAGAGCATGGACTGGATGTGGAGTTGGTGTTAAAACTCCATGAAGGACGTCCCCATGTCTTGGATTGGATTAAGAATCAAAAGATTCAGCTAATTATTAATACCCCTTCTGGAGAAGATGCCTATGCCGATGGGCGGTTAATTCGCCGAACAGCATTAGGCTATAAAATTCCGATTGTGACTACAATTGCTAGTGCTAAAGCAACAGCAGCAGCAATTCGTTCACTACAGTCCCAACCACTGGGAGTAAAAGCTCTACAGGACTATATCACGAATTAGCTTTTGCTCTCACAGCCGTAGGGTGTGTTAGGGACGGGCTCGCCCTAATTTTCTCGGTAGCCAGTGTTAGGATAGCCCGTCCCGTAACGCACCGCCAGGGTTTGGACTACATCTTTACCACTACCATTCTCCTGAAACCTTCTGTTCCCTGTTCCCTGTTCCCTGTTCCCTATAGCTGAAACCCTTGATTTTTGGTTTAACTTGGTAAGTCCCACTAATTTTCCCAATCTTGGCTAGTATCACACCAAAAACTATCCTCAATCACCTCATCAAAGGAATAAAGACAAGCTTCTGGGAAGGTTCGTATTGGTAAATTAGTTTCCCGCAAAGCTAAATCAATACCTGCTTCATAGCCATCCATCATTGCTTCCGACCGGCGAGACTTTAAGCTCGGGTTTTGCCGTAAATGTCGTTTAATTGCCCGACGTTGTTCTCTAATACTCAAAAACCAACTGCGGCTACGATGCTCTGGCTGATACTGCCACTTGAGCAGATGACCAAGCAGAACGCAAAGGCGACTTACTAATTCCCGATATTCCTGTCTTCCCAAAGCTTGAATTTCTTCCTCCAGATGCTGCCAATCAAGCTCAGAAAATTGCTTGTGCTTCAGTGCTTGCGCCTGCTGCTGAGTCCAAGCATAGAAGTCTTGCTCGTATAGGGATGGTTTATCCATAAACTTGAAAAAGTTATTACAGTTTTTTACATTGCCAAAAATACCTATATAGTTTATTATCTCTTGCCTTTTGCCTTTTGTCTCTTGCCTAAAGTAATATGTTCACAACTAAAATTAAAATGCTATTAGCTGGGACAATCTTATCCATTATAACCCTTTATAAACCTTACACTATACCTCGGTCCAGCCCTCAATCGTTGCTATCAAAATATTCACAAGTGGGTGCTCTATAGCTTCTTTGAACGCATCAACTCCTCCAGCTTCCAAGGCATTAATAACCTTTGCTTTCAGGGTAGGATTACTGTTGATTTCTTCAGCAGCCTCAGCGACAACTGTTAATTTTTCAATTTCGGTTGTGGTTGGCTTAATTTGTGAAAGTTGGTTTAGGAGTTTCTGAATCTCTGCTGCTGCCTCTGCCAGATTTTTGGTTGGGGCGTAGTAGTGCTGAGCGCCAACTATTTTGCTGTCATTGACTGTTCCCGCGTAACCAAAACCGATTGAAGAATTGCTCTGGTCTATGTTGTTGGCTGCGAAATCAATAGTATTATAAATAGGTCTGTTAGCCTGGAGCTTAATGATTTCCACTAGCTCCGCACTTTGATGACGATAAATCTCTATTTCGCTATGCTTAGCCTTTAATTGAGCTAGATATTTTTCCTCGACTGCTTTAAGTGCTAACTCATAATTATGCTTGAAATCCTTTTCAATTTCAGCTTTGTTGAACTCCCTAGGTATGTTTATGCGAATCACGATAGTACCATCCCCCTTATTCTCAATAGATTGAATCGCTAACTCCTGTGCCCCGCTTTCAACTTTTATCTTCTGGAATGAGGGAAGAAATGCCTGCCAGTTAAGTCCATGAACGAAAATCAAATCAAGAGTTTCTAAAACTTTTTGAAATAACTTACTAAATTCTTCTGGAGCAAAGTTACCGCTATGGGGACGACGCTCTTGTTGAGAATCTCTCAGATAAACATAAGCACAAATTATCCCATCAAGATTTGTAGCACTATTGATATTCCAGTCTTGTATACAAGTCCCAGTCAATAATGCTTTTTCAAAGTTAGTATTCAATGCTTGAACTGCCGTTAGATTAGCTCCAGTCAAATTGGCTTGACTGAGATTAGCTTCACTGAGATTAGCGTGACTGAGATTAGCTCCAGTCAGATTAACTTGACTGAGATTAGCTTCACTGAGATTAGCGTGACTGAGATTAGCTCCACCAAGATTAACGTTACTAAGATTAGCTCCCCTAAGATTGGCTCCAGTTAAGTTTCTTTCCATGAGCTCTGGAACTAACTCAGTGTTTCTTGCCCTCCACTGATTCCAAGCTTCTAGTCTTTTTTGATATAAAATCAGGTCTTCGTTGTTGGCTTGCTGCTGAGTGATAAAGCTAATTGGAGCAAGATCATTCCAAGTGGGAGGCAATTCTGCGGGATTCTGGAACAAAACTGGCAACCAACTAGCACAGGGAAAATCATTCTCTAATCCTTGCAATTGTTCCCTTGCTTCCCTTACTGAAATATATAACGATTTTCCCCTTGAAAATGACTTAAGAAATCCCTTTAAAAACTCCTGAGCTACTAGATCTGGTACTGGCTCTCGCATCACAATAACTTGCGGGATGTGCAAGTCAGTTAAACTTTGTGCTAAACCTAGCCCATCACAAGAGTTAAAAATAGCTATCTTTAATCGCCTTTCAATTGAAGCTTTTAAAGCATTTTTTAACTCACTAATTATTAAGCTATCTGTTTGGTTAATACAAATATAGCCGCTCTTGCCATCTACTTGGCTGTAACTATGCCCAGAAAAAAAGAGGATATCCCAGCCTTTTTCGTCCCATAATGCCCTATCTAATTCCAGGCGTGACGGCTCAACCAGAAACGTAGGTTCTATATTAGGTAAATGTTCTAGTAATTCTCGGTCTGTTTCAAGATTAATTCCGTCACTGTTTCCCAAAACAGCTAAAATTCTCACCTTATCGTTGATAATAGAAGAGACGGTGCGCTTAACTCTATCATAGGTTAATTCCGCCAAAGCCACCTCAGCTTTGCGGTAATGATCAAAAATGTCCCACAGATGCCAGGAGATTCGTCGTAACTGAATATCTTCCACTTGGATAATTACGCGAATTTCGTCAGAAGGACTTAAATTTTTCAGAAATGCCTCTTTGATGACACGAAAATCTTCATAATTAAGCCAAGTATTTAGACTTTTTACCAAGTTTTTGGATAATTTACGAAACTGATCTCTACTGATGATAGAAGTGTTTATCTCTGGTTTTTTATTCAAAGCGCGTACAGAAAAACCTAGGTTTTGATATATTAAATGCCAGCGCTTATGGAGTTTAGCCAATTCTGGTGCTGGGGGCAATTTTCCTAGTATTTTTATTGATGGAATAGCGCGATCATCTCCAATCTTTATAGTAGCTAAACAACCAGTTTCAAGGTTTCCCTCTCCTAGATTTATTACAACTAATTTACCCATTTTTTAATTATAAAAAAAACTAAACCATAAACAAATCTGTAAAACTGAAATTACCCCCATAGTCTATTTTAACACTGAATTTATCTCCATAATCAGCACTAAACCTTAGCTGGATGCCAAGATCACCAAGTTGTGATTGTGCTTCTATAAAAGTTTCATCTGAGTCATCAAGTACAATCATCTTGGTATTTTCTGGTAAATATTTTGGGTCGCTGATAGCATATAGCTGTAGAAAAATATCGACTTCATTATTAGTTTCTCTAGCCACATGGAGCACTAAAGCCATCTGGTATCTATTATCCCAGGTAATTTTTTTAACTCGATGGACTCCTTTGATGTGCCTAAGAGCATATCTATAAGAAGGTTGTACTGTTCCTAAAATCTCGTGCCATGGATGCCAATTTTGTTGCTCCGCCTCACGAAAGTCATTGCCCAACCAATTATTCAAGTTTATTGCATTCTGAACAAGTTCAGTCTGCCAGGGATTTAGCACTGATGTTTCAGGTTCTAGCAGCTCATAAATTAGCTCATAAATATCAAAGTCTTTATCAAAGCAGTATTCTAATGACTGACGCTCTAACACTTGTTTAACTGACAAAACTGGCAAAACTGGAAAAGTAAAGCCCATAGAATTTAATTGTTGAGCATTTAAGGTTACCAAGGCTTCCAGATTATTAACCCTTGCACAAACCAGCTCTTCAGCAACTTCAAAACCTGTCACCTCTATAAGGTTGTATAATCGATCTTTCTCTGAAATGGTGTAATCGAAAGGGCATTCCTTTAGAATTCCCATTACCATAGATAAAATTTGTGTCGCATCTTTTTCGCTCCTCAGGATTTTGGCGTAATAAAATAATTTAGCCACAGTCGCTTTGGCAACATAGCCCTCAATTCGTTGGGATTCAATAATTTCCAACAACTTTAGCGTCTGTTCCAAAAACGGCTCTTGCTCGATCAGGAGACACATCAAGACACTTAAACTTACCAAAACCCTCATAATTGAACATCAATAGCAGTTCTCAAATGAATAAACTACAGTGAACACACCCAGTGAACACACCCAGTCAATGTTGATTGCAGCAACAGCTCATTCTCAGCTGACCCCCTAATCAGGAATGGGGGCTATTCACGTGAAAACCGCTGTATGCATCTTGTAACTAAATTGAGTAACTAATTAGTTACTCAATTTAGTAGTCCTTGAATTTAGAGTCTCTTGGAATCTCGGGGTTGACTGAAGACTTTTCACCTTTTACTAGCTTACGCAATCGCGCTGATTTAGACCCTTTTGATACAGAAGACCGAGGTTTACGGCTGCTTGGCTCCTGATCCAGTACCTGGTTTAGATTCTCCTTCATCTCCATGAATAACTCTTGCAATTCATCCAGACGCCTCTCTAGATTAGAGTCAGTCTTAGGTACAGGGGATACTCCCAGGGATTGAGCAACTCCTTGAATGGCAAGTGCGAGATCAGTAACATTGGTTTGTTTTCTGAGGTTCTCAACGGAGGCTTCTACTACTGTTAAACGCTCCTCTACTGAGTCATCGGTTTCCAAACCCTGTCTCAGCAGTCTGTTGATTAACTCTGTCACTGAAATGCCCTTCTCCTCAGCGCGCTCTTTGAGGGCTTGTGCTAGGTCTTCAGATAGTCTGAAACTAACTAGTTTTCTGGACATAACAATTTATTCACATTAACTAGTGATATACGTATTATAGCTTTTTTGGTGGCTAGTGATATACGTATTATAGCTGCTTGCTGATCAGTAATTACTATGATATGGTTCCTCTAACCCAGTTAATATAGGGATTTCAGCTATTTTCAAAAATATATCCCCGACGTCAGCCTGTCTGCTAGTGGTCAAATTTGATATACGTATGATATACAAAAGTTATACATGATTGGAGGTGCCCAGATGAAGCGTCTAAGAGACTTTTTCAGAAAAGCGAGAACTCCGATAGCGGTAGTGAGTGCAATACTTGTCGGAGCTAACGCTGGGATTGGAATTTGGCAAAATTTAGATTTAAACAGTCAAATTCAGGAGATTATCAACAAAACCTGGGATCATAGTGAGTCTTCTGCTGAAACAAGCAGGAAAGATACGGACCTTCCTGAAGATCTACCTCCTAAACTCTGAAGAAGCTACAGAAATCGGTGACTTGCCCACCCAGTGGCAAAGGGAATGAGTCGATGGGGGTGCATCTCTAGCTATGGTGATCAATGCTCTCTGTTTTAGGGAAGCAACTGAGTTGGGACTGAGAAATTTTTCCAGTCCCGTTAGCTATAGTAATGTGAATAATTTAGACAAAGAGCTTGAGGTCGCATTTCCGATCAACGTCTTGCTGTTACCGTAAGAAGTTGGTTTAAGCTGGTTGACTCAAGGCTTCCGTTAGATAATCTGCCGCTGCTTCCACTAATGCGATCGCATTTTCATAAATCATGCGAGTTGGTCCAATAATTCCCACACTTCCCACCGGCACTTGGTCTTGCTGATAGTTAGCAGATACCAAGGTACAGCCACGCATCGGTTCCAAGGAATTCTCCGCACCAATCCTAATATTCACACGAGAGTTAACTTCACACTCTTCCGGTACTTTAAAGATTACTGACCACAGTTGCTCCTGTTCCTCTTCCAACAGATGTAGCAAACCTAGAGTCTGGTCGATTTCCGAAAATTCTGGTTGACGCAACACCTCTGAGATGCCACGAATCATAATCGGGCTGGACTTAGGTGCTACAGTGCGGCGGGTCAACTCAGCTAATAAATTGCTGAAAAAATCCGCATAGCGGACAAATTCTCGGTCTAATTCACCCCAATCTAATTTCTCCAATTCCCTGAGAGTTCTTCCGCGCAGCTTACTATTCAAAAAGTTAGATAATATTTTTAACTCCCGCTCCACAATCGACTCATCAACCGTCCTATCATCCTCTGACTGGGGCAGATTCATCAATACCGACTGAGTTTCATAACTATCGGTAACTATAATCAACATCACCTGCCCTAGCTCTAGGTGCATCAACTGTAGATGGCGCAGGCGAGTAGTGCGATTGTCAGGGAAAGTAATTAAAGCAATATATCCACTAACCGTTGCCAGAATTTGAGCAGCATTCCGTAGCAATACCTCAAACTTAGCTTCCTCCCAGTTCAACTTCTCTGCCAATAAATTCTCAACATACTGACTCAAGGTTTCTGACGGTTGAATCAGCTGGTCAACATAGGTTCGATAACCTGAATCAGAAGGAACCCTACCTGCAGAGGTATGGGGTTGATATAGTAGTCCAACTTTTTCCAACATACTCATGCAAGAACGAATCGTCGCTGGACTAACACTCAGGTCATATTCTTGAACCAAGGCTTTAGAACCAACCGGTTCCGCCGTGGCAATATAGTGACGAATAGTCGCCCAGAGAATATGTTGTTGCCGACTTGTTAAACTTAGTTGTTGGCGAGACATTTTGAACCAAAGCTGAACTTCATTTTAAAGGGAAAAAAGTCTAAATTAGAGGGAGGAGTTACCATTAAGGTGATAAAACATAATAACTAGGAAGCGATGCAGCGCGGTTTTGGGGGTTTCCCCCATGAGCGACTGAATTAAGACATAGAATTTTGCCTAAAAGCTGGCTTGAGTTAAGCAGTCTTTAGTCCAAAACAGTAGGGCTGATAATTAGATATCCCAATCAATCACCAAAAATCAGGGTTGGTTTTGGTGAAAGTTGGAAGTATCTGGCATTTATCCATAGCTATGGCAGCTTCTGCTCACCCAAGGATTAAGTTGGTTATTAATACATTTTCTCTAATAATATTTGCTGTAAGAACATTTGTTCTAAGATAGCAGAATCTACTCATAGCAGTAGTTAGCAGTGAGCTGCAATTAGTAACGAGGAATGCTATCATCAACTATGATTGAGTATGCGTCAATACCCCCAGCTACATTCTTGACATTCGTGAACCCCTGACTGATTAACCACTGACACATCTGAGCCGAGCGCATACCATGATGGCACATGACCATGGTTTCGACTGCGGGGTCAAAGCGAGTAGAGATTTCCCCAGACCACTGAGCAAATTCACTCAAAGGCAGAATTTCAAACCCTTCTATAGAAGCGATCGCAACTTCTTGCCGTTCTCGGACATCAATAAGCTGTAACTGCTCCGGGGAATCTGCCATCTGCCTTGCCAGTTGTTCAACACTGATTTCAAGAAGAGGTTGATCAAACGATTGAGCGACCATAGGACGGAAATAGCTGTAACGCGCTTGTTTTCTTAGTTTTGACCTTTATTTTACCTCTAGTCATCCCAATTTCATTGATTCGCCCTAAAGATAATGATCAGGTGATGGGCTGAGCAGCTATGGTCGCTGATTAATATGTACCAATATTTAAAGGAGTTACGATCAGCATTAACATCAGCTTTAAGTCGTCAGCTATCATGCTTAAAATAAACATCGAACACAATAATTTAATAGTTCGAGATTTTACAGAATTGAAAGTTTGGTCATTTGCCCATCTAAGTATTCAGGCGTTGGCTGATAGCACCTCAAGTAGCACCTCAAGTAGCGCTTAAGCTGATAGCTGATAGCTAATTGGTAAAGAATAAATTAATACCAAAGCTATAAATAAATAATTAATGTGGCAGATAGCAGAGTGTCACAGGTATTCCTATCAAACAACAGAGGTTTATAGGAAAATCTAAGTAAGTACTGTAATTTTTTATAGTTTACTCGTACTCAAATAGGGAGGAAATAGTAACAACTAGTCTTAGGAGGGTTTTGACAATGGTACGACAAGGTGTTAGAGGAGTCATAGCTTTAATAGTAGCCCTCTGTTCTATGCCAGTTTTATCTCAGACAGCGAATTTTGCTTCTTTAAACTTATCACCTGGTTTTTCCCCAAGTCAAGGACAGGTCAGTGGTCACACCGGTGGTGCTTACTCGTTGTCATCGATTGCGAATAGCGATCGCAACAATGATCCCTGTATCGGTTTTGGAGACCCTACTCCAGATCACCTGATGGTTTTGGAGACAGATTTCCATAATTTAACTATAGGGGTCAACACAGGGGGAAAGGATACCACTTTACTAATTCAGTTTCCCAACAATCAGATCCTTTGTGGGGATGATACAGGTTCAAAAAAAGATGCCAGCATAACCGCACAAAATTGGCCAGCTGGGACATACCAAATCTGGGTAGGTTCCTTTGAGGGAGGACAAAGGTGGGATTACACCCTGACAGCTGTTGAGTAACTAAAAACGGTAAACTAGTTAGTAATCTGTTCAAGTATTAATTCTGGTGACCCCTAGTGCTATCTGCCCTGATTGCTGACTTCCGTATTATCTTTGAGCGTGACCCAGCTGCTCAGAACTGGCTGGAAGTTTTGTTCTGCTACCCTGGTCTACAGGCTCTGCTGTTCCATCGCTGCTGTCACTGGTTACATGTGATTGGGATTCCATTCATTCCTCGACTGCTGAGTCAGTTATCCCGATTTGTTACAGGTATTGAAATTCATCCGGGTGCCAAAATTGGTCATGGTGTATTTATCGACCATGGTATGGGTGTGGTGATTGGAGAAACCGCCATTGTGGGAGACTACTGTCTAATCTATCAAGGTGTTACCCTCGGCGGTACAGGAAAGGAAAGTGGCAAGCGCCACCCTACTCTAGGAGAAAATGTAGTGCTGGGAGCTGGTGCTAAGGTGCTAGGGAATATCCAAATTGGTAATAATGTGCGCATTGGTGCTGGCTCAGTGGTCTTGCGAGATGTTCCTTCCGATTGTACTGTCGTCGGTATTCCAGGTCGGATTGTCTATCGTTCCGGTGTGCGAGTCAATCCCCTTGAACATGGTAGCTTGCCTGACTCAGAAGCCAAGGTAATTCGAGCGTTAGTAGACCGGATTGAGTCTCTCGAACAACAGCTGCAAGAGTTAGCTCAGCAAAAATCTTCAATGGCATCAATGATGTCTGATCACTCTTCAACACCAGATGCTCCAGAGAAGGGGGCTAATGCCCCATGTTGTGATCTCCAGGATAAAGAAATTCGGCAGTTTTTAGATAGTTTTGATACTCCCACCGCTAAATCGAAGATTATAGCGGGGGATTCTTAAGAGCATAAAACTCTTACTGGCACAGCCAAACAGCCGAAGCTAAGGATTAACAGCTTTTTGAAACCACTCCCCAGAACTGTCTTGGTAGTAAAGCCATCGGTTTTGGGGGAAACCCTGCAACGCTAGGTGATCCACCTTGACTGGTTCGATCAATAATAGGCAAAAATTTGGCAAAGGCTGATCTAGGGCAGGTGGCGGTGGGGAAAAGGCTTGTTTATCTGCTACTCTGGCAACACCAGGGTCAGGCCAAGCAAATTGTAAACGAGCTGCATCAGAAAGATTTTGCCAAGTCTCTTGGCGGACTTGTTGAAGTCCTTCGTCGGCATAATCAGCAGTGATCAGGGTCAACTGGCCTGCTAAACGAAATTGTTCGCGAGTGTTAGGAAAGTACCAACAAACTTCTCCCCAGGGATGATGATTAATGTCGTGAATTTTCTGGCTACGGGTATCGGTAATAACTTTGAGTTGGTTGGAATTGTCCAAAAAACCTCGAAAAACTACGGTGCGGTTAGCCGGATAGCCCTTGGGGTCAACGGTTGCAAGTTGAAAGTAACGGGCATAAGCTAGGCTCCGATTGTGATGGAGTGCGCGAGCTAGGGGCGATCGCCAAAGAGCAATAGGCATTTTTTTTGAGACATAGCCCAGAAAATAGCGCAAATGTAGGGTAGTTTCAAGCTCAGGATGGAACCAAGTCGCAAGTTGGCTGACAAAACGTTAGAATCCCAATTAGAATCCCAATCTAATCACTCATACAACTATTGGCAGCACAACCAGCACCAGGAGAGCAACTCATGTTCCTCAATGAACTGACACCAATTTTTGAAGAATTTACTCAGCAGCCTGTAGCTTTTTTGGGCGGATTTTTTTCAGGAGTGTTCCGCCTGAATCTCTCAGATGATCCTCTCAAAAGTTGGCTAGAGGCTCAAACTGGCTCTGAAGCAGACAAAGATGGTCATAACAGAAGCGAAAATGATAAAAATAATGGTCCGCAGTCGATTTCCATTGATTAAGAGCTAATTCAACTCTATTTAGCGTGGGTGTTTGGGGTATAATTGGTGCTTAAGCACCACCCTAAAACATTTTTTTGATGAATTATTAAATAGTGTCAACTAGACAACCACTGATAATCCCGTAAGTGAGCTATCATGAAACGGTATTCACAAGTTCAGGGATTACTAGGGTAAAATTTTGATATTGCTTCCCCCCCCTGAGGTGGTTGCCCACTGTCGAAATTTACCACTGGTTCCTCAGATATGACCGTGAGCAACCAAAATACGTTGTACTCCGTTCTTCTGTGCCTCTGAACTTTAGTTCTATGTTCTGCCTCATCGATCGACATGACCATTTACGTCGGAAACCTGTCCTATCAAGCCACCGAAGACGACTTAAAAACAGTTTTTGGAGACTACGGCACCGTTAAACGAGTTGTTATGCCCACAGACCGTGAAACCGGCAAAATGCGCGGGTTTGCCTTTGTGGAAATGACAGAATCAGATCAAGAAGACTCAGCTATATCTCAGTTGGATGGTGCTGAGTGGATGGGACGTAGAATCAGGGTCAATAAAGCCAGACCTCGGGAAAATCGTAGTAACGCTCCACGGCGCAATTCCTGGTAGTTGGTAATCAGCTGTTGAACAAGATTGAGCGACGTATTCCCCCACCTGGCTATCGCCACGCTGCGCGAACGTTCAGGTGGGGGTTAGGGGCGCACATGTCTTACGCCTTCTGTCCGGTCAATCCGGTCAAGAAACGACAAATTCTGTGCTATAACTAGGTTTATGTTGAGCGGTACGGCAAAGGGCAGAACAAGATTCTGAATAACCTGGAGGCACGACCTCTCAACGAAAGGGAAATCAAACCTGTAAATCCTGTGTAGTCGGTTTATATACGTCAGACTCTAGGTGAGAGATTATAAACATGGCCCCATAGCGGAAACGACTTGGGGGAACAGTCCAGCAAAAGTCCTGGAAGCAGGCGCGAGAATGCCGCCTGTCGCGAGGGATAAGCCCTTGTAATCAAGACGGACACTCCCACCTGGTACGCGAGGTGGGGGTACTTCACGAGTTCTCAATTTGACCGTTGACCGTTGACCGTTGACCACTAACAGTCAACAGTCAACAAGATTCATGTACTTAAAAAGTTCATGATATTAAAACTGTCTAATCTCCTAGACAAATACCTAATCCTCTAGCGGTTCTTACCAGAGTTCCGTTCGGATTCACAGCTTGATAATGCTTAATCGTTTCCTCAATCGGTACACTTACAACCTGGCGATATTGCCATGTAACCATCTGGTCATATCGTTCATTGGCGATTAAGTCAACTGCTGCCACACCGAAGGCTGAGGCAATTAAGCGATCAAGGGGTGAAGGAGTGGCACCCCGCTGGGTGTGTCCAAGAACTGTAACTCGCGTTTCCGCTCCAATCGAATTACAAATCTCTTGGGCTAGATATTGGCCAATGCCACCTAATCGACATTCACCAAACCCCACATTACTCTGAAGCACCTCACCGCTTGCAGTGCGAACCGCCTCGGAAACAACGATTAAACAGAAGTTTCGCCCTTGCTCCTGAAGTTGCTTAATTTTATGGCAGACATTGTCAAGGGTATAAGGAATTTCTGGAATCAGAATAACGTCAGCCCCTCCTGCAATGCCAGCACTGATAGCAATGTGACCAGCATCACGCCCCATCACTTCCAAAATCATCACCCGGTCATGGCTAGCCGCTGTGAAATGTAAGCGATCTAGAGCTTCGGTGGCAATGTTAACGGCAGTGTCAAACCCAATGGAGCGCTCGGTAATGGCAACGTCATTATCGATAGTCTTCGGTATACCTACCAATTTCATCCCCCCTTGTTGGGCAAGTTTGCGCAAAATAGCCAAACTGCCATCACCTCCAATACCAATTAGAGCGTCTAGTCCCAGTTGGTGATAGCCATCAGCAATATCACTGCTGCGATCGCATAGCGTACCATCTGGCATCGGAAAAGCAAAGGGGTCGCCTTTGTTAGTAGTGCCAAGCATTGTACCACCCATAGTCAAGATCCGATCAACCTTGTCCAAAGTTAGGTTAATCGCTTGAGGCGGATTTTGCATCAACCCCTGAGTAGCCCGACAGATGCCAAGCACCTCCCAGTTGTAAGTAGCCACAGCTCGGTGAGTCACAGCTCGAATCACCGCATTGAGACCAGCACAATCTCCACCACTGGTGAGAATGCCAATGCGTTTAGTTTCTCCCATAATCTCCGTTTAAGGTTGCAATGCTTATGTTCAGATCAATTTGACCTCAGGTATAGGCTCCAAGACAAGAAAAATGGTGTGAAGATTTGATTTCTGTATTTCTTCTAAAGTTATTAAGCATCATCAAAAATGCCTCCCTAAGATAGAAAGTGAAGAGGACTAGGCACTGGGCCAATCGGTACTCTTGCGAACACCAACATCTCTGACAAACCAAGTGCCCTAAGACCTAGGGAGGACAAAAATTATGGCAGAGGGAGCTGAACCTAGAACTCAAGAAAGAGCCCTGGATCGGGATTGTAAAACGTTATCCCGTCACGTTTTCGAGCAACTCCAAAGTTTTTCGATGGAGGCACAAGACCTAAGTGCCCTCATGAATCGCATCGCCCTAGCTGCCAAGCTAATTGCTCAACGCATGAGCCGAGCTGGTTTGATGGAAGGGGTGTTAGGATTCACCGGTGAAGTCAATGTGCAGGGTGAATCTGTCAAAAGGATGGATCTCTATGCCAATGATGTTTTCATCTCGGTATTTAAGCAAAGTGGTCTCGTCTGTCGCTTGGCCTCCGAGGAAATGGAAAAACCCTACTATATCCCGGAGAATTGCCCAATTGGACGTTACACTCTGCTGTATGACCCCATTGATGGTTCCTCCAATATCGACACGAACTTGAATGTTGGTTCGATTTTTTCGATTCGTAAGCAAGAAGGAGAGGATCTAGACGGGGAAGCCCGTGATCTTCTCCAAAACGGGCATAAGCAAATTGCTGCTGGCTACGTTCTCTATGGTCCTAGCACAATGCTGGTGTATTCCATCGGCACGGGTGTTCATGCCTTCACTCTCGATCCAACCTTGGGAGAGTTTATCCTGTCGAAGGAAAACATTCAGGTGCCAGAACATGGCCCAGTGTATAGCACCAATGAAGGCAACTTCTGGCAGTGGGAAGAATCCATACGGGACTATGTTCGCTATGTCCATCGCCATGAAGGCTATACCGCTCGCTATGGTGGGGCATTAGTGGGAGATTTTCACCGCATCTTGTATCAGGGCGGTGTATTCCTTTATCCCGGTACTGTGAAAAAACCAGAAGGGAAGTTGCGTCTACTATACGAATCTTCTCCCCTAGCCTTTTTGATAGAACAAGCCGGAGGCGCTGCCAGTACAGGTACCGAAGACATTTTGGACACTGTGCCAACAACCCTCCATGCTCGTACTCCATTAATTATTGGCAGCAAAGAGGATGTAGCTTTGGTCAAGTCCTTCATCGAGGAAAAGGCAAGGCAGGCGCAAGAAAAGTTGGAAGTGGCAGGGCACTTAGATCAGGGTGAACCGGTTGAAGGTTAACTGGTTGAAGGTTGAAGGTTGAAGGTTGAAGGTTAACTGGTTGTTCGCGTAGCGTGGCCTTTTGGCCAAGGTTAAGCGGTTGTTCGCGTAGCGTGGCCTTTTGGCCAAGGTTAACAGGTTGAACGCGATGGACGAAGTCCCGCAATCGAGCGATCGCGTGGCCAAAGGCCAAGGTTAACCGGTTGAACGCGATGGACGAAGTCCCGCAATCGAGCGATCGCGTGGCCAAAGGCCAAGGTTAACCGGTTGAAGGTGGCAATGAATACCTCCCTACCCTTCGGTTTTTCCTTTGGGGTAAGGCCACGGCTAATCTTTGAGAAAAGCTTCGCCGAACTCCAACCAACCGTCAAGCCAATAGTCAAGCCAATAACTTTCAACCAACCAACTAACCCTACACCGAACCCCAAGGCGAACAACCAATCAACCAACCTTCAACCAATCAACCTTCAACCACCCAACCTTCAACCACCCAACCTTCAACCAACCAACCTTCAACCAACCAACCTTCAACCAACCAACCTTCAACCAACCAACCTTCAACCTTCAACCAACCAACCCTACACCGAACCCGAAAGGTGAACAACCTTAAACCCTTGACAAATAACACATAAGGAGCTAAGCAATGACAACGACAGCCGAGAATCCGATTTTTCAGATTGAAAAAAATTATGGTCAGAGTATCTGGATGGATAATCTCAGCCGCACGCTGATTGAGTCTGGAGAACTAAAAGAACTGATTAAAACCCGGGGAATTTGTGGGATAACCTCCAACCCAGCAATTTTTGAAAAAGCGATCGCAGGCAATGCCATCTACGATACCGATATCGAAGCCGGTATTCGTGCCGAGAAGTCGGTGATGGAAATTTACGAAACCCTGGTATTTGAAGACATTTCTAATGCTTGTGATATCTTCAAACCTGTCTACGACCAAACCAATGGGTTAGATGGTTACGTCAGCATTGAAGTCCCACCCACTATCGCCAAAGATACTCAAAGCACGATTTCCGAAGCCCAACGCTATTACGAAGCTATTGGTAGGGAAAACGTGATGATTAAGATTCCCGGTACCCCAGAAGGGTTACCCGCAGTAGAGCAAGCTATCAGTGAAGGCATCAACGTTAATGTCACCTTGCTCTTCTCTGTAGAAAGCTACGTTGAGACATTCTGGGCTTATATCCGGGGTTTGGAAAAACGAGCCGCAGAAGGGAAAGATATTAGCAAGATTGCTTCTGTAGCTAGTTTCTTCCTCAGCCGCATTGATACCAAAGTGGATGCCAAATTGGAGGAAAAAAGTGCGGCGAGCGATGACCCCAATGTGACAGAGAAGCTAAAGGGAATCGAAGGCAAAGTTGCGATCGCTAACGCTAAAGTTGCCTACCAGAAGTACAAAGAAATTATCCAAAGCGATCGCTGGAAAGCTCTATCAGCAAAAGGTGCACAGGTACAACGGTTATTGTGGGCAAGCACCAGTACCAAAAACCCTGCCTACAGCGATGTGATGTATGTCGATGAACTTATTGGACCGAATACTGTCAACACCCTGCCTCCCAATACCATCGAAGCTTGTGCCGATCACTGTTCCCCAGAAAGTCGGATTGAGACAGGTGTTGAAGAAGCTTACCAAACCATAAACTCTCTTAACGATCCTGATGTCAATATCAATCTCAGCGAAGTTATGGATGAATTACTTGAGGAAGGGATCGTTAAATTTGTTAAGCCCTTTGATTCCTTAATATCATCTTTAGAAAGCAAAGTCAAACTATTGGCTACGGTGTAATAGAAGACGTTGAAGGTTGCCAGTTAATTTAGGTTGAAGGTTGTCGGTTGACAAAATGGCTTCGATAGAAAGCTAATTTAAAGTGTTAACCGTCACCCTTCAGCCTACCCTAAAACGAACACCTGGGTAACAACAACCTTTAACCTTTAACCTTTAACCTGATAACCTTGGCCAAAAGGCCACGCTACGCGAACACCCTGATCACCTTCAATAGGCAAAGATGGTTACTCTGCTAGAAAATCCCTTAAGAGTGGGCTTGCAACAGGAGCGCACGCCAGAACCATTGATTATGGTGATTTATGGCGCGTCCGGAGATTTGACTAAACGCAAGCTCGTACCAGCACTTTACCAGCTTAAACGAGAACGACGTCTACCACCAGAAATTACCATAGTTGGTGTTGCCCGTCGAGATTGGACTCATGACTACTTCCGGGAACAAATGCGGGAGGGAATTGAGGAATTTTCCGACGGGATTCAATCGGAGGAGTTGTGGCAAGACTTTGCCGATGGCCTGTTTTACTGTTCCGGTGACATGGATAAAGCCGAAAGTTACCAGAAGCTGAAAGCCTTCTTGGCAGAACTCGATGGTAAACGGGGAACACGGGGAAACCGGGTATTTTATTTAGCGGTAGCTCCCAGATTCTTCACAGAAGCCATCCAGCAATTGGGGGCAGCGGGAATGTTGAGTGACCCAGTCAAGCAGCGCTTGGTAATTGAAAAACCCTTCGGAAAGGATTTAAGTTCAGCTCAATCTCTGAACCGGGTGGTACAAAAAGTTTGCAAGGAAGAGCAAATTTACCGCATTGACCACTATCTCGGCAAAGAAACCGTTCAGAATCTGTTAGTGTTCCGTTTTGGTAATGCTATATTTGAGCCCCTTTGGAATCGCCAGTTTGTTGACCATATCCAAATTACCGTAGGCGAATCGGTAGGGGTAGAGGAACGGGCAGGTTACTACGACAAATCCGGCGCACTGCGGGATATGGTGCAGAACCATTTGATGCAGCTATTTTGCCTAACGGCCATGGAAGCTCCCAATGCTCTGGACGCTGACAGTATCCGTACTGAAAAGGTCAAGGTGATTCAAGCTACTCACCTGGCAGATATTCATAATCTAGAAAATTCAGCAGTGCGGGGTCAGTATGCAGCAGGTTGGATGAAAGGCAAACAAGTGCCTGGGTATCGGGAAGAGAAAGGGGTTGACCCCAATTCCACTACCCCCACCTATGTCGCCCTAAAGCTACTGATTGATAACTGGCGCTGGCAAGGAGTTCCCTTTTACCTGCGCACGGGTAAACGACTGCCGAAGAAGGTCAGTGAGATCTCCATTCAGTTTCGTAAAGTTCCCCTAATGATTTTTAAATCTGCGGCTCAGCAGACTAGCCCCAATGTCTTAACTCTGCGCTTGCAGCCCAATGAGGGAATTTCTCTGCGTTTTGAGGCGAAACGGCCAGGACCAGATTTGCGCACCCGCACCGTAGATATGGACTTTAGCTACGGTTCTTCCTTTGGTGTGGCAACCGCTGATGCGTATAATCGACTGTTACTTGACTGTATGTTAGGGGATCAAACCTTGTTTACCCGTGCTGATGAAGTGGAAGAAGCCTGGCGGGTAGTGACACCAGCCTTAGCAGCTTGGGATGGTCCGGCTGACCCAGCATCGATACCTCAGTATGAAGCAGGAACTTGGGAACCGAAGGAAGCTGAAAACCTCATTAATCGAGATGGGCGTCGTTGGCGCAGACTTTAAGTTAGTTAGTGACTACTGACTACTGACTACTGACCATTGACCATTGACAAAAAACAAGTGAATTGCTATGGCTACACAATCTCCTCCGTTGCTTTCGATACAACCACCCAAAGATGTTTCTTTGGGTGAAATTGAAGCGGAACTGCGTCAAATTTGGCAAAGCTATGGTGAAAACGGTGATTCGCCCAGTGCGATCAGGGCAACCACATTTAGTTTAGTGGTTTATGAACCCGAAGAAACCCAGCAGCTCTTAGCAGCACTGGGATATTATTCCGGTCCAATTGATGGTATCCTAGGCCCGCGCATGGTGGCTGCTCTCAAGGCAGCACAGAAAGCCTACGGATTGGAAAGAACGGGTAAAGCAGATGAGGCGACTAAGGCAAAACTACGGGAGGAATACAATGAATCTGTCCAGAAGGGACAGACTCAGAAGAAGTTAGAGTATTCCGGTGATTTAGAAGGATTTGGCATTGCCGATGCGATCGCAGCCTCTAACCCCTGTCGCATTATTGCCCTTTGTCCTATTGCCGGAGAAGATGAAGGGGTTAAGGCTCAGGTATCTGCCTCTTGCCCCATTCAAAAGCAAAGCCAGAGTACATTAATATGTTGTGAATACATCACCCTAACTGGCACGGCTGCTGCGTTGGAACGGATTAGCGGTGTCATTTCGGAATTGATGTTACCAGAACTGCCGAAATTCCTATGGTGGAAGGGAACTCCCGATCCTAATTATGGGTTGTTCCAACGCTTAGCAGGGCTAAGTAATACCGTCATTGTTGACTCAAGTAGCTTTAACAATCCAGAGGAACAGTTATCACAAATGTGTGAGCTGATCAATCAGGGCACACCAGTGGCTGACCTGAATTGGGCACGGTTGGCAGCATGGCAAGAGTTAACCGCAGAAGCATTTGATCCACCAGAACGTCGTGGGGCAATCTACGAAGTTGATCAAGTTACCATTGATTACGAAAAAGGGAATGAGGCTCAAGCACTGATGTTTCTGAGTTGGTTAGCATCTCGCTTAGAATGGCTTCCCACGTCTGATCTCAAAGAAGGTGGGGATTACGACCTGCGGCGTGTTAAATTTATCAGACCCAACCAGCAACCTGTAGAAGCAGAATTGGCAGCTATCCCCGTAGCTGATGTCGGAGATGTGGCAGGTGATTTGATTAGCCTGCGCTTGGGTTCGACCAACCTGCAAGCTGATTGCTGCACTGTATTGTGTTCACAAACCACTGGTTGTATGCGGATGGAAGCTGGTGGTGGTGCTCAGTCTTGCCGCATTCAGCAGGTATCGCCTTTATTTGACCAGAAGACAGAGTTTTTGCTCTCTCAGCAATTACAACGCTGGGGTCGGGAGATGCTATACGAAGAAAGTATGGCAGTAACCAAGGAAATTTTGAAGTTGACGGTAACAAGTTGAAGGTTTGACAGAAGCGTTGAAGGTTAACAAGTTGCACGTTCAATGTTGAGATCATAAACTTTAACCTTAAAACCTTAAACCTTCAACTCTTCAATGGCTTTAATCATCGCTGGTGAACGTAGTGGGGTGGGCAAAACAACAGTTACGCTCGCCCTATTGTCGTATTTATCCAAGTGTAACTATAAAATTCAATCCTTTAAAGTCGGTCCGGATTACATTGACCCGATGTTTCATCAGCGGGTTACGGGACGTCCTTGTCGGAATTTAGACCCAGTATTAACCTCTGAAGATTATGTTAAAGATTGCTTTTATCGCCATTGCCAGGGAGTAGATTCTGCCCTGATTGAAGGGGTGATGGGGTTATTTGATGGAGCATCAGGAAAGGATGATTTTGCCAGCACAGCTCATGTAGCGCGGCTGTTAGACATACCAGTGTTATTAGTGTTGGATTGCTCTCGGTTATCTCGTTCCGTGGCTGCGATCGCATATGGCTATCAATCCTTCGATCCCAGGATTACCATAGCTGGGGTAGTTTTGAATCGAGTCGGAAGCTCACGCCATTTGGAATTGCTCAAGGATGCTCTCGAACCGTTACACATTCCTGTATTAGGAGAGCTACAGCGTCAGGATAATATAACTATTCCCGATCGGCACTTGGGCTTGATACCTACTGCTGAAATTACTCAACTGGATGCTTTGATTAACCGACTTGCTGATCTAGGACAGAATTGCTTTAATTGGGAGCATCTTCACTTAGAGTTGAAGGTTAAGAGGTTACAGGTTGAAGGTTCTTCGGAGTTGAAGGTTAAGAGGTTACAGGTTGAAGGTTCTTCGGAGTTGAAGGTTAAGAGGTTACAGGTTGAAAGTTCTCTAGACAACCTGCAACCTACCAACCTTCAACTTGTAACCTCTAATAACCGACCACCTGCTCTAATCCGAATTGCTGTAGCATGCGATCGCGCTTTTAGTTTCTATTACCAAGACAATCTCGATAGTTTGGAACAGCTAGGAGCAGAGTTAGTGTATTGGAGTCCCCTCACCGATACCACTTTACCTCCTGATATACAAGGGATGTACTTTGGTGGTGGTTTTCCAGAAGTTTTTGCTGAGCAACTCGCCGAAAATACTAGTGCGCGAGAGTCAGTGCGAACAGCTATAGAGTCAGGGATGCCCACTTATGCTGAGTGTGGCGGATTGATGTATTTGGGGGAGCAGATTACAGATTTTGACGGGAAATCTTGGTCAATGGTAGGGGTATTACCCACGGTTACGGTGATGGGAAAATCCCTTACTTTAGGATATCGACAGGCAACTGCTTTGGTCGATGGACCCTTGTTACCTGTCGGAGCAACGGTTTGGGGACATGAATTTCATCGCTCCCACTTGACAGTCATGCCCTCCAATCCCTTGTTTGAGTTACGGGGATATAACCAGAGAAAGGTTGGAGTTGAAGGTTGGCAAGTCTATCAGCTCCATGCTTCCTATGTTCATCTCCATTGGGGTAGTTGTCTAGAAGTTCCGGTTCGATTTTTGCAATGCTGTCAAATGTGGTGTAAGAAAAAGAATCAAGCAACGTCCTGGCTGAGTGCTGAATCCGGTCGTTGATCAACACGAATCCCATCTTTGAAGTTCACTGCTTCAATCACCTATCTGTGTCAGGTTGTTGATTCCACCTGGAGTTTATGCATTATCCAGGATGTTATTACCTTTACAGCTTTTCTCGACTGTCTTAAACTGCTGGCGACCAGCACCCTTGACTAACTGAACAGCAAACTGGGATGCCGTAAACACAGGAGGTTTGTCTAAAGCACCTTGAGCCTGTAGATTCTCGATCAGGTCATTCTTAATTTGATTAATATCTAGTACACCAGAACTGAGGGTGTCACATCGAAAAGTAATAGGTGAAGTAACAGCATTACCACCATTCTCAAGAATCTGCTCCCCAGCTGTATGGCCACCGATTCCCAAGCCACGTAGGGCGACTTCATAGTCGGGCGCATTAATCACCCCAAAATTTAGCCCCTCCGGTGGTTCAGTAAAATCGATCCTCTGGGGTACACCATTGAACAGACAGATCAGTACATTATTGGAGACACGATCCATACGCAGGAGCGGTAAGACGTTGGTACCTTCCTCATCGCTGTAGGCAGTAACTTCTAACCCTGGCCAGCCACTGACCACAGCAGAGCGCAATAACACTCCAGTAAGGGTACCTCCCACTGCCGCCTTATCAACTGTAGGCTTAGCCCGCAGCTTAGCACGCACATTATGCTGTGCCAAAGCAGCAGCTTGTACAGTTTCTTCAAAAGTGGTAAGCACCTGTACATAATCCTGAGTGGAACCAAGAGCAATGTTAACGGCACCGTCAATCAGGCGATTGGTCCAGTTTTGGTCAATATAAAAAAAGCGAATTGACTCAATAGGCAGCATAGCTGCATCAGGTACTAGGTACTCAAAGGGCACACCATAGAGGAGGATCAAACGTGCTAGCCACTGAACAATGTTATCGGGAATGGTAATTGGCGGAGGAGTATCAGCTTCAGTAGCCTGTGTAGACAGCTTGACCGCAGCAGTAGGCAGAGGAGTATCAGTTTCAGTAGCCTGTGTAGCTAGCTTGACCGCAGCAGTAGATACACCTACCGCTTTTCGGTACACTTTGAGTAATTGTTGGTGTCCTTGGGTTGAGTTGTTCACAGATTCTTCTCTTAAAGCATCTTGGATTTGGTCTTCCAGAAGTAAGGACTTAGGGGAGTGTAGGTCTAGACCCCACAAACTCAAATCCTTACTTTTTTCTACATACCACTCACTACTAGCCTGACAGGCTTGTGTTTGTGGGTGGGATGGTGTTGCGCCAATCCCACCTGTTGACAGAGCCCTAGGTATCTTCAGTCAGAGGATGCTGCAGGTGTTGAAACAATAGATGCAGAGCATCGTTGCCAGCAGTAAGTTGACTCTGCCATAGGTTAGAGTCAATCACACCAGGCAGCTGACCAGTAGCTTGGTCACGACAATGATGAGGTTGAACTAGATTGATGCGTTTAGCAGGTGTCGAGGTCTGAGCTTGGATGCTGGCTCTGGGCTGTGTAGGAACAGTAACCATTTGGCTAAGCAGATTCATGGCCGAGAGCAGTATGGGAGTAACCTCAGTTTTGGGAATTTGCCCCATTTGTAAGGTTGGCTGGATTGTTAATTGCTGAAGGTGTTCTTCTGCTACCGCACCATGTTGTTGCTGGTAGTAATTAAGCCGCCACTCAAACAAAGCACGGGCAAAAGCTGCATCCGAAAGAGCCAAGAGCTGGCCAATTTGCCAAGCACTAGCAAATGCCATATTGAACAGACCAGTTTCTGGGTCGTAGCGAATTGCTCGATCGCTAAAGAAATACGGTCCTAGCGTATCAGGCTTAGTGGGGACTGGTGTCAACGGACCACGATACCAAGAAGTCGTTACCTCTCCAGTTCGGGTGGTGTTTTGCAAGGGAATATAACCAATTTCCAAGGCTTCCTGAACAGCAGTTTGTGCCTGTTGCGTTACCGAATCACCCTCAGGAGATGGAAAAGCTGTGTGGGTAGGCTGCAGCAAATCAATACCACCACGCTCACAGAGGTTTTGCATATAGTACAGAAAACTACCTCGCGATGCTGCAGCAGTAAAAGCCCATCGCGCTAAAACCACTAAGCGGATCTTGGTGAAGTTGCTAGGAATACCTGAGTTTCCATGGAGATGATCCTGGTGTCCTTCAAGAGATACCAAAAAACAAATATTTTCAGCGTTAGTTTTGGGCAGGCGATTGCCCACTACGACAGAAAACCAACCATCCTCTAACATGTTCAACACTTCTTTTTGATCCGTGTTGACCTCACGCACATGAGCTAGAAAAGGCAACTCCACTAAGGATGGTGAAATTGCTTGGAAAACCCCCAGATCCAAATCCACTGCCAACAACTGGCTGTTCCTTTCCTCCTCAGTTAAATCAGCCGCATCAATTAAAGTGGGGGGTAAAATGCTACCATCACCAGGATCGATCAAATCGTTTACTGTAATAGTGATAGGCTGAGTACCGTTGATTTCTTCAGGGTAAACGGTCAGAAGTGCCAACCAAGGAGGTACTGTACCATCAGCATCACCACGACTATTAGTGCTGCCATCAATCGTACGCACCCACGGTAAGGTACGGGTACGCAGCACTACATGACAGAGAGATTCCTCATAATCACCCACCTCATTTGCAGGTGGATAGACAGATTGCAAATCCTGGGGTGGCAGGCGAAAACGTGGCCCAGTCACCACAAAGGGTGACTGGGTACCGAAATGGTTATTATCAGGTTGGGATTTTAGACCTTCTACAGTCTGCTCAGCCAAAAACTGATAACCACCAGCTTGCAAGGGTGGTTCAGCAGCAGCATAAAAGCGCACTTGACCTGGCTTGAGGTCTTCGTTGGCGGTGGCGAGGGCGATATTAGTCATAGAGATTATTACTTATGGGCGCTATTAGTCGTAGCTAAGGTTATAACGAAAAGCATCGTTGGTAGGTTGGTTAGCTAGGTGATCGACAGTTGACAGGTCTCTGGGGGGATGTGGCTCAGGGTATAGGTATCACCAACCAGCTCCCCAGCTAACCCAGACTGTTGCAACGCTTCAGCAGTTTGAGCAAAACCCAAAACCCCTTGAATATCTTCAGTACTCGCACTCGCTGATGGACGAATTAGGACTGCCAACTGGGCAGAGAAAGTCTGAGGTCGAGGCGGTACATCATACAAGTAAACTCTTAAATCGCCTATTTCTATGGGAGGAACAGATACGACAGCCTCCTCTGCATAGACCGGATTAGCCAGTTCCTCAGTCCACAATAACTGAATCCGAGGCATAGTAATGCCCCGCATGATTATAGCAATACTAACAGGACTGTTATGGAACAGTGTTTCAACCCAACCCGGTAACAATTGCCCAGCACCCCCCTGTACCTGGTTAGCTTTCACCACAGTGCTCGCTAAAACCTGACCACGACGCTGTCGCTTATGAGGTCGCGGTGGTGCCTGGGTACGTATCAGACAGCAATCACCCATAAAGTAATACTGGTTAAGGCGAGTCCACTCACTATCGATGTGCCAACCACTGACGGTATCAGCACTACTAACAGTGCCAGTTGCAACTAGTTCTTCGGCGATCTCTGGTAAAACGTGGGAGTTAGCCTGACACGGATCAACGACGACATGCTGGATCAGTTCCTGACTGTCGTTAAAACTTAATAAGCGTAGCGGTAACTGACCAGTGAATGTGACCTCCTTGGCAGCATTTGTATTCAGCTTAAGCAGAGCAGTGGCACCTGTTGTTATTGCTACCTTAAGGCCTTCTTCGCTATGAGTAGTCCCAACAGGTTCACCTGACTGCCACTTGGCGCGAGCTAGGGGACGGGTAACATTATTTAATCGTCGTGTCCCTTTACCCAAACAACAACATCTTGTACCAACCCGATAACGACGAACAGTACCAATCACTTTGCTCTCAGGATTTCCATTGCTCTCTGCAACCGCAGCTAAACTACGAACCTGTGGTGTCGGCCCTAGACTAACTAGAGTAGCCTCTGTTGGTACCTGAGCAAGGTCTACTCCAAGGGGTGCGAGACTCGGTGGAGACTGATACACATTAGCCACATTAGCCTGCAAAACCACCAGACTAGGATTATTCAGAGCAGGTTGGCTCACAGCACGTAGAGCAGCCAGCATCCCATTGCGTAGAGGAATAACATGCACTGGATCCATAATAGTGTCAGAAATTACTTGAGCGCGCATATTCTGGCTGGGTAACGTTTTGGCTGTGTATTGGGGGGTCCAGGTAAAAGGCAAGGGTAAGGGACCGAGATCCACATATGCCAGGGTAGAGAGTGCTATAGGACCAACAGGAACATAAGTTAATACCTGGGAACCTGTAAGGGTGATGCCCATAATACTATTAGGAATAGTTTTCGCCTCAGGCACAC
>NZ_JAAHHZ010000420.1:0-4116 GCF_010672005.1 Moorena sp. SIO4A5
CCCAAACTTGCCACTCTATAGAGTCCAAACTGTATTTAGGTTGACCACCGTTGATACTGACCAAACCACCATTCGGGTCAGGTAATTTATCTGCCAGAGCTTCCCAATTGCGGAGCGATCGCAATCCCTTCAACATAGCTATTTTTGTTGGCATACTCAAACCCGTCATTTCTCGTGTTGGTATGGGTACATTCTGTTCAAAGTTAAACTGACCATCTCGGAGCTGAAACAAAGCACACACATGCTGTAAAATTTGCATTCGAAATAGCTGTTTTAATTGTTCACCCTGTAAAGCACCCTGAGTTTTCAGGCATAAACCCAGAGGTTTATCTATGGCACACAGCTGAGCTAACTTAGCAATTACCCGTTCGCTAACCCCACAGTGTTTAACAATCAGCGATACCAAACCTTGATTGTCTAACCGATCTGCAGCTGCCACCAGGTGACCCTGATACACCCAAATATAATGAGTTCTCCTAGGGGTTACTTGGTTTCTTGGCAAGGGAAGCAACCTTAGCAAACCAGTTTTTTGTCCCTGGGCGATAAACTGAAACACTTCTGGTAGGGAAATATCGGTTAAATGGCCTGTAACAGACATAATTGTTAATTTGCTTCATACTAAAGGGTTAGCGGAAATTACTAATTTATAATATATTAAGATTTGTTAAAAAAACACCTGAAAATAGTTTTTCAAAGTCAACGTCAACGTCCTATGAGCTGAGTGGCTTGTTAATTTGAAATTAAATCCCATATCAATTGATTAACCATATTGAGAGAAACAATAATTGGTAGCAGTTTCCGAAAGGTCAGACCGATATAATCATGAGGGGTCTGACCCATCGATTGATTATGCACTAGCGATGTTAAGGCTGGTAAAAAAGTTTCCTAGAACGCTTCTACCTTAAGATCTGGAATACCAAAATTATTGCTATGGGCAGATAAATTTTCCAAGAAATTTTATATTTAACAAGCGAGGGGAAAAGCAAATTCATAGGCTATAAACGGTTCTATACCCTGTTTTATACCCTATTAGTCAGGCTTAATTTTTTAGTGAGACTCTGATCAGTAATTGCTTACTAGGGTTGGATCAAAATCTTTCAACTGACGCGCTCGCCAATAGGCTCTGGATCAACAACCTACTTTACCCTTCATCGAAGGGCTATACTTAATGGCAAAGGCTAGTCTAGCCAAAGGCGGCTCCTAAAGAGCAACGACCACCGCGCTCGAGGGCGAGAATGGCTTACCTTAAGGGCATATTTGTACGAGAATCCATTCAGGGTAAGCTCTACAAACTCTATGGGTTGCAACCTATTTTTTTGAGATTAGATTAGATGCCCCATTCAGACAGCCCACAACAATCAATCTCTTGGTGAGCTTTCACGCTAAGCTTTTTCAAAGGGTGGAGCCGCAACACAAAACCACCATTCCCTGACTCACCATCCAATATTCGGATTAGAAACAAAGCAACGTTCGCGTAGCGTGACCTACGGTCAAAGGTTTGCGAGTTAGCTCAATAAACGTCGATTCCGTTCGCGTAGCGTGACCTACGGTCAACGGAAAGTCTGCACTTTCGCTCTTGAGAACTATTGTCGGATTCGACTAAATAAGCTTTACACCCTAATGAGGTCTTAAAAATGACCTATGCTTGATGGCTACTCTCAAGCTTTATACTTTTGAGCCTAACTCCAAATGAAAGATCAATATCTTTGAATCGATAATCTTTAAACTATCTTTATATTATCCCCAATTGTGAAATAGTCGAGTAAGTTGTGAATAAAATGTGAATGTATCGGTTCCATTTTTCACCTCCTACCTGGTAACAATTGGGTTTAATAGATCACGCATCAGGTTGGTTTAAGGCAGAGAACGCTTTACTCATGAAAAAGTACTACTGAGTGAAGTTTCCAGCTAGGGATTGAGCTGGGAATACACAATCTTGACCAGTGGCTTGGGCTCGCTCAATAGCCTCATCAGCGGCTCGATAAAGGCTTTCGATGTCTGTGCCATCCCCAGGGTACTCTGCCACCCCAGCACTAAATGTTACCTGCACTAGCTCACAGTCATGAAATTCTTCACTAACAGTCTCCAAAATTTCTTGGAGCCTTCTGACCCCAGCCTGTCGATTGAGACCATACATCCCGATGAAGAACTCCTTACCTCCCCAGCGGGCCACTATATCGTGACTGCGAAACTTTTGCCGCAAGATTTGTCCTAACCGCTTCAGAATTCTATCTCCCATCACATGACCATATTGCTCATTCACCTGCTTTAAGTTGTTTAAATCCAATAAGGCATAGCAAAGAGGTTGATGGTAGCGTTGGGATAAGCGCAGTAATCGGTTAAATTCTATGGTAGATTGACGACGATTAGCCACACCAGTTAATTGGTCAGTTTCTCCTAAACTACGGAGCAGTTTGGTACGCTCTAGACGATGGAAAACACGGGTGACTAACTCGGATTTCGTGATGGGTTTAAAGATATAGTCATCAGCTCCAGCTTGATAAATGCGGTGAATTGTTTCAGAGTCTTGGTGTTCACAAAGCAATAGGATAGGTAATCCATGCCAGATGCGATCAGTGCGCACAACTTGGCACAGTTCAATCCCATTGAATTGGGGCATGTCTAAATCCAAGATTAGTAGATCAGGTCCTGTCGCTTCAAGCTGTTCCCAAAATTGATCGGGTTCTTCTAAGGTAATAATCTGCACTCCTAAAGGTTGTAGGAAGTGTCTTATACTTTCCAGCACTAGGGGATTATCGTCTACTGCCAGGACTTTGGCTGTGGAAGGTCTGTCTTGATTTAAAACATCTTCAAAGGTATCTAGTAACTGTATTGGGGTAACGGGTTTGGATAAAAACGCTCGTCCTCCCTGACGAGCAACCTCAACGCGATCGCTAAACCGATTTTGCTGTGTAGAAACGATTACTGGGATTTGAGGGTATTGGTTCTGGAAATATTTTAGGAGTGCGATTCCGACCTCTGGATAATTGGGAAACATCAAGTCCAGTAGCACAACATCAGGTATTTCTTGATCCATGACAACTCTTGCTTCCCTGGGATCTAGGACAACTTTTACTTGCATATCCCAATTCACTGCTTCTCTTTCCAACTGTTGTGTCAGTTGCACGTCTCCATCGATAACTAAAATCAAGGGAAGCTTTTTTGGTAATTGGTCCGGTGCCAGGGGTTGTGATCTATTATATTCGGTTAGTTCAGGCTCTTTTAAGACAGTAATGGTTGAATTATCTTCCAACTCACTACTGACATCACCAGAGCATGCTGATGGAGGTTGCTGGAGTTCTTCAGATAGAAGTGCTAGCAAAGATGCCAGATTTTGAATATTAGTTGGGGAGCTTAGTTGCTGTAATTGAGGACTAGGTAATTCTATTTGGTTGTCATAGTTCCTGCGTCTTGACCGATATCTCCGTTTACCGGAGTTCCTTGTCTTGGTTATACTGACTTCCTGTAGCCAGTACTCAATAGTTTGGGCTAGCCGTGATCCTTCCACTAAGCCAAACTTATCTAAAGCTCTCACCAGCTTGTGGACTTGCTGCTGGGCTTGTTTTCGCAGCTCCTCAGTAAGATGTCCGGCTTCGAGAGCATTAACCGCCTGTTCTACAGTGGCAAACTGACGCCACATGGTTCCTTTAGAACGTTCCCAAGGCTGATTGAACCTTGTTGGGGTTGGTTTGAGTTTCTTTATCTTGCTCCTCGGTAAGCTCTTGAGGCGATAGCCCATACCATAGACAGTTTCAATCACATCATCAGCTTCAACACTCTTGAGCTTGCGCCTTAACCCCTTAACATGTGCCCTAACTGTTTCTGGTGAAGGAGGGTCTTCAAATGACCACAGATGTTCGAGAATGATACTCTGACTAAATACTCGGCGCGGATGGCTCAGGAATAGTTCTAGAAGACCGTATTCCTTTGGTGATAGATGGAGCAGTTGCCCTTTATAAGTTACTTCACAGGTACTCGGGTCTAGGCAAACATCACCCCATTCCAGTAGCCTTAATCCAGAAACACTGTGGTGACGCAGTAATGTCCTAATCCGAGTCAAAAGATCCTTGGCTGTAAAGGGTTTAACAATATAATCATCAGCTTCAGCATTAAGCT
>NZ_JAAHHZ010000421.1:0-4115 GCF_010672005.1 Moorena sp. SIO4A5
CTGGTGGTGATGACTGGTTGACTGAGGAATCATCCTTCAACCCTGTCACTCCTTACGGCATTTCTAAAGTTCGTGTCGAGCAAGATGTTACTCAGTTAGCGGACGATAACTTTAGTCCTACCTTTCTTCGGAATGCTACAGCTTATGGTGTTTCGCCGCGTTTGCGCTTTGATCTAGTACTCAATAACTTGGTCGCTTGGGCATTTACCACGGGTCAAGTGTATATCAAGAGTGATGGTACCCCTTGGCGTCCCATTGTCCATATTGAAGATATTTCCCAAGCCTTTATTGCGGTGTTGGAGGCACCTCGTGAGGTGGTACACAATCAAGCGTTTAATGTGGGACGCAATGAGGACAACTATCGTATTCGAGAGTTAGCCGAAATTGTCAAAGAAACAGTTCCAGGCTGTGAAATTGAATACGCTAAAGATGCTGGACCCGATAAGCGCTGTTATCGCGTTGATTGTAGTAAGATTATTCACACATTACCCGAATTCAAACCCCAATGGAATGCCCGTCGGGGAGCTCAAGAACTCTACCAAGCTTATCAAACCGTAGGCTTAACCTTGGAAGAGTTTGAGGGACCGAGGTATCAGCGTATTGCTCACATCAAACAATTACTTAGCACTGGAAGATTAGATCAAACCCTGCGTTGGCGTACCCAGCTACCTACATCTCCTAAAATACAAGCCATGAGTGTTTAGGAGTTGTTGGGTAATCGGTAATCGGTAATCGGTAATCCTACTCTAATTACCAATTACCAATTACCAAAAGGGCGGAAAAATTTGTTGCAGTCACCCTGGAGAATTAGTTAACTTTAATAAAAAGTTGACTTTGCTATTGTTATGAATATTTTATTGTTGCTGATTAACCGTTAATTGCAAACAGTTTACAGTTAACAATTAACAGTCATATTTGAAAAAAAATAATAATGTCTAATTCAATGCCGATTTGCCGTGCTAACAGCACTGATGACTTAGAGTTAATTATTTCCTTCGGTTACACCCCATTAGCTGATGGATTACTTACTAAAGACCAGTTAGATAAACCTGAATATACTGCTCCATTGGATCTGGCGTTTTATCCTAGCAGTGGTTTAGTCCAAATCACCGAAAGTGTCCCCCCGGAAATCCTATTTTGTCGAGACTACCCCTATTTTTCTTCTGTATCAAAATCGTTACTAAAACACTTTGGAGATAGTGCCAAAGCCATCATTGATTCAAGACAACTCAATAGCAACAGTCTAGTGATTGAAGCAGCTAGTAATGATGGCTATATGCTCAATAACTTTGTTGAAAAAGGAATTCCGGTGCTGGGAATTGATCCAGCCTCTGGACCTGCGGAAGCTGCCCAAAAAGCAGGTATTCCTACTCTTTGTACATTCTTTACCAAAGATTTGGCAATAGAGCTACACTCTCAAGGACGGAAAGCTGATGTTTTTATTGCTAACAATGTCTTGGCTCATGTGCCAGATCTGAATGGCTTTGTAGCAGGGATTGGCGTTTTGCTGAAAGAGACTGGTGTAGCTGTGATTGAAGTCCCCTATGTGGTTGACTTGGTAGATCACTGTGAATTTGACACTATCTACCATCAGCACTTATGCTATTTTTCAGTAACTGCTTTAGATCGGTTGTTTAGGAAACATGGTTTATTCCTAAATGACATCCAACGTACTCCAATCCATGGGGGTTCGTTACGCCTATTTGTGGAGCCTAAGGAACAGGTTAAGAAATCTGTAAAATCCCTATTAGCAGAAGAAGTAGCGCGGGGAGTTGACCGCATTGATTACTATCGTGATTTTGCTAATCGTGTTCAGGAAATTAAGCTTTCTTTACTGGATATACTCTGGGATTTGAAGAAACAGGGGAAAAAGGTGGCAGCCTATGGAGCAGCAGCTAAAGCAACTACTCTGCTCAGTTATTTTGGGATTAATAAAACCCTGGTGGATTATGTTGTGGATTTAAATCCATTCAAACATGGTCGCTACATGGGCATTAATCATTTACCTATTTTTTCACAATCAAAACTGTTAGAGGATAAACCAGATTATGTGTTGCTGCTAGCTTGGAATTTTGCTGATGAAATTTTGCAGCAACAAGAAGCATATCGACAACAAGGAGGTAAATTTATTATTCCGATTCCACAACCAAAGATTGTTTAGAGTTGACGGTTGACGATCAAGTAAGGGAGTAAAGTTACTCAAAATGATACAACAAGCATTGTCCAAAAATTTTGCTCACACACAACCGATTTCATTATCAGAACATATTTGTCCCAACTGTGGAAACCAAGGATTGTCCCTATTTTATGAAGTACATAACGTACCAGTTCACAGTTGCTTAATGATGTCAACCCAGGAAGCAGCTCTAGACTTCCCTTGCGGTGATGTGGTTTTGGGGTTTTGTCAAGACTGCGGCTTCATCACTAATGTTTCCTTTGATCCCAGGTGGTCAGCTTACGCTCCCAATTATGAAGACCAACAGAGTTTTTCCCCAACCTTCAATCAGTTTGCCCTTGATCTAGCCAATCATCTGATCGACAAATACGACCTTCATAACAAAGACATTATAGAGATTGGTTGTAGCAAAGGAGATTTCCTCTTGCTGCTGTGCGAATTAGGTAACAATCGTGGTGTTGGTATTGACCCGTCTGCTGTAGTAGGACGAGTCCAGAGTGAAGCCGCTGACCGGGTCACCTTTATTCAAGACTATTACTCAGAGCGCTATGCTGAGTATGTAGGTGATTTTATCTGTTGTCGCCATACCCTAGAGCATATTTATCCTACCGCTGAGTTTATTAGTACCGTGCGCCGCTCCATTGGCGATCGCCTCAATACCGTTGTGGTGTTTGAGATACCAGATACCATACGAGTACTCAAAGACTTAGCTTTTGAAGACATTTACTACGAACACTGCTCCTATTTCACCCCTGGATCCCTAGCGCGATTATTCCGTAACTGTGGCTTTGAAGTTACTGACCTGTATCGAGCTTATGGTGAACAATATTTGTTAATTGAAACCCGACCTGTCACCATCCCATCTGAGAAAGTACATCCTCTGGAAGAGAGTCTTGAGGAAGTTACTCAGCATGTCAAAAACTTCACCAACGAGATTAGCAAGAAGCTGGAGAATTGGAGGCAGCACTTAGAGCAGATGCATGCTCAAGGCAAGCGTGTTGTAGTTTGGGGTTCAGGTTCCAAGTGTGTGGCTTTTCTAACCACTCTTGATACCACAGACAAAATTGAATACGTGGTAGATATTAATCCCCATCGTCATGGGAAATTTATCCCTGGTGTTGGTAAAAAAATTATGGCACCAGAGTTTTTGAAGGAATACAAACCTGATCAGGTGATTGTCATGAATTCCATATATTGTGATGAAATTCAGCAAATGTTGAATAAGATGGGAGTAACTACAGAGGTTATATCTCTATAAATATCAGTCATTAGTCATGAGTGATCAGTTATGAGTCATAAGTCAAAAATTAAAGACTTATGACTCATAAAGTGTTTACTGGAGTTGTTTAGGTGTACTTGGGAACTATGTTTTTTATGCACACACTTGGAAAAAAATTTTCCATCAGAAAGCACCCAGCAAAGTTGAGCAATAACCGAAGGCTTGGATGCTTGCGGGAAAAAGAGTCTTTGTCATTTTTTATTTTTTGGTCGCCCCTTCAGGCCAAAATGGCAAATACTCCAATAGGTTTTATGGTACAAAAAAGTATGGGAAGTGAGTAGGCTTCCCCAAACTTTTTGAGTATTAATTAATTGTTTATAGCGGTTTCTACTCCAATGAGGTAGACCATAAGTCTCAATTAACAAGCTTTTCAGCTTCAAGGTGTACCTCACCATACAAAAAAAACACTATATTCCCCCTTATTATACCTTTCTAAGGGATACGGTTAACTTTTAATATTCAACATTCAACATTCAACTTTCAACATTCAACATTGAACATTTAAAGTTAACCTTAATAGTGTAAGTAATAAGAATAACCATGTACGACTTGGCGATTATTGGAGGAGGAATCATTGGCTTATCCACAGCCATGGCATTGGGTCAACGTTATCCAGATGCCAAAATTATGGTACTGGAAAAAGAGAGCAGTTGGGCGGCT
>NZ_JAAHHZ010000422.1:0-4090 GCF_010672005.1 Moorena sp. SIO4A5
AACTTCCGATCTACTAGATCACGCTATCAAATTGCCAAACTTTGATAATTTGCCCACCCTACCCTACTAGCTCCCTGCTCCCTGCTCCCTGCTCCCTGCTCCCTGCTCCCTGCTCCCTGCTCCGAGATCCGCTGTTCCCAGATCCGCTGTTCCCTTGCTATAATCCATGATTAACCAAACCCAGGTATTCCCTCCCAACCCCCAATTTCAGCAACTCTTTCTGCTGTTACAGCGCTTAGACGGACTGCTAGAACGAGCTTTAGCCGCTGCCCAAGTTACCTATGGTTCCATGGCTGCAACTAATCCCTATCGGGGGATGCAAGTTGACCAGGAAGAAGTGGAACAGTTGCTGACTCGGCCACCAGGAACACCAGTATTGCAGGTAGATACAGAAACCGAACAGGAGTTACCCTCTGATGCTATCCTGGCAGGCTCATCTCTAGCATGGCTCCAAGAAACCTTTGCCCTCTCTGCTTTCGATGTCGATATTATTGCGATCGCTCTCGCCCCGGAACTAGACCGGCGCTATGAACGAATCTACACCTATCTCCAAGACGATATCCGGTGTAAACGACCCACTGTGGATCTCGTCCTGAATCTGCTCTGTCCAACTGGGGAAGCGAAACTGGCGCGGCGTAGTCACTTTACCCCAGAAGCTCCTCTCCTAGGTCATAGTCTACTACACCTGGTCTCGGACCCTAATCAGCTCCAGCCTACTCTGCTCGCTCACAATCTTAAACTGGATGGGCTAGTCCTGGCTCTGCTGTTGGGAGAAAAAGGATTAGATCAGCGACTGAAACCCTTCTCGACCTTACTTGAGCCGACTATTTCCCTGGAAGAACTACCGTTACATCAGGAAGTAAAGCAGGCTTTATTAACAATAGTTGTCGAAGATTGGCAAGCAAGCAAACCCCTGGCACTGTATTTTGAGGGTGCAGATACTAGTGTTAAACACCGTGCCGCCCAAGCTATTGCCAGGGCTGTGGAAGCACCGTTGCTAACCGTAAATTTAACTCGGGTTGTAGAAGCCAAAGCTGACTTGGAGCTAACCCTGAAACTAGCTTACCGTCAAGCCTGGTTTCAGAAAGCTTTAGTTTACCTAGAAGGACTAGAAACTCTACAACAAACTATACAAAGTTCCGAGAATTCCAGTCAATATCTATCTCTGCTAAGAATCATAGCAGACCATCAAGGAATTACTATCCTCGCTGGTGAAAAACCCTGGAGGCCAGAGAAAACTATAGCAATGGGAATGGTTACTGTTCCTTTTCCCATCCCTGAGTTTACTGTTCGTCGCTGGTGTTGGCAGAATCAACTAACCGCAGCTGGTATTTCCCTAGACAGACCAGAGCTAGATGCTTTATGCGATCGCTTCCGCCTCAATTCCGAGCAAATTACTGATGCCGTGATCGATGCCTGTAATCGAGCCCGTTGGCGAATTGCCCAAAACACTCCCCCCACTCCCCACACTCCCAACCTCCCACACTGCCTTGAAAAACCCACCTTGTCGGAACTATTTGCAGCAGCCCGTGCCCAATCTGGTCATCAACTAGGTTCATTGGCACGTCAGATTCAGCCTAAGTACAGCTGGGATGATATTGTCCTGCCAGTTAATCAAAAGGCTCAGTTGCGGGAAATTTGTAATCAAGCCAAATATCGACAGCTGGTGTGGGAAGAGTGGGACTTCCAGAGCAAGCTTTCCCTGGGCAGAGGACTGAATGTGATGTTTTCTGGCCCACCAGGGACTGGTAAAACCATGGCAGCGGAAATTATTGCCCACGAATTAGAGCTTGACCTCTATAAGATTGACCTGTCCCAAGTGGTCAGTAAGTATATCGGGGAGACAGAAAAAAACCTCAATCGCATCTTTACAGCTGCTGCCAATGCTAACGCCATTCTCCTGTTTGATGAAGCAGATTCCCTGTTTGGCAAGCGCTCTGAAATCAGCAGTGCCCATGACCGCTACGCCAATATTGAGGTTGGCTATCTCCTGCAAAAGATGGAGGAGTACGAAGGAGTGGCGATTTTGACCACCAACCTCCGCACTAATATGGACGATGCCTTTGTCCGGCGATTACGTTTTATTATTGAGTTTCCTTTTCCTAATCTCAAAGACCGCCGCCGGATCTGGGAGCAAATCTGGCCTAGTCCTGTACCTCGCTCTGAGGAACTGGATTTAGATTTTATCGCCCGTCACTGCGAGATTGCTGGGGGCAATATTCGTAATATTGCTCTAGCTGCTGCTATAAAAGCAGCAGATGATGGTGGAATTGTCAAGATGAATCACCTGCTGCGTGCAGTCCGGCGAGAGTATCAGAAGATGGGAAAAGTGTTAATAGAGGGTGATTTTGGTCAGTATGCTGGCCTAATGTGATGATTCGTAATAACTCAAATAACTGTGCAAACAATTCACTAAGCACGTTTAAGTTGTGTGTATTGTTGTTACGGAGAAGATTTAAGGGACAGTTTGCAGACTAAAGTGGGTACTTGCCAACTCAAATTGCCGATTGACCTCAGCCAGTTTGCCGATGATTTGGCGACCTGGGCTAAGAGTGAGGAAATGAGATGATTCATGACCTGGATAGAACGTTGGAGGAATTGCTCAAGGGCGAACTACCTCCTGAGCTAATCTCGTCAGTTACTATTAGCTTTGCCACACCTGACAAGGATTTTAGTGTCAAACCAGCGATTAATCTTTTTCTTTACGATGTGCGTGAGAATCTGGAGTTACGCAACACCACCTGGTCAACAGAACGCAGTAACGGTAGGGCAACCAAAAGGCGTAATCCAGTGCGAGTGGATTGCTCTTACCTAATCACCGCTTGGTCCGCTCTTACAGGTAATGGTCAAAGACCAGAGCAAGAAGAGCACCAATGGCTGGGGGAGGTAATGAAAGTGCTACTGCGTCATCGTATAATTCCAGCGGCTGTATTACAGGGAAGCCTCATGGGGATGGAACCTCCGATCAGGACAGTTAGTCTGAGTCAGAGCAACCTACAGAGTTTGGGTGAATTCTGGCAAGCAATGGGAGGAAAGCCCAGACCAGCATTGAACTACACCCTTACTATGGCTGTGGAAGTCGATGATCCAGTTGAGGCAGGAACCTTGGTAACAGATATCAGGATTGGGTAATTGCGGATTGGGAATTGGTTGACTATTTACCATTAGCCATTAGCCATTAGCCATAACCAAGATAGTTGACTAAGGGAGTATTGCTCGTGTCAAATAAGATTAGGTTGGAAGCAATCCGCCATCAGGTTGCGATCGCTGGGCAGGTTAAAGATGCCCAAACTAAGCAGGTGATTCCGGGAGCAGTGGTCGAAATTGCCGATATGCCCGAAAGGTTGAAAAGCAAGTTAGATCTGCTAGCTGGGCTGTATGGAGATGACTGGGAAAAGAGGGTCGAGCGACCTGACCGCACTCGTACCAGAGTTGACGGCTATTTTTACTTCCAGGATCTCCCTGATGGGTCATATACCTTGACGGCTTCCTTGCTAGGTACGGGTACTCGCTATAGTGCTGACCCAACCATCAAAACGATACCGCCTGGTTCTGATCACGAATCCGATCAGACCGAGGTTCATGTGTCATCAGATCCAGAAACTGGTGCGATGGCGATACCTACTGTTAATTTCTATTTCCAACCAACTGCTCTCAAGGGTAACGTCACCAACTCAGACGACGGTGAAGCTGTCGTTATGGCCAAAGTTGAGATTGAGGGGAGTGGTGAGTATACCTTTACTGACAACGATGGGAACTATCTCCTGAGTAGTCTCGAAGCATCTACGGATAAATCAAGTGCTCGTCCAGTTAAGGTTAAAGTTGTTGCCCAAGGCTACCAGAAAGAAACGTCTCAACTTGTAGACTTGAACCAAGGGCAAGTGACCACTCACAATTTGGTAGTGGTAAAGGTGTAGTGGTTTGGAAAAGGTTTTGTTAAGGTTTCGGTGGCTAAAATCACTACTTAGTAGTCCCAGGGAAAAAAAGAGATGTTTGTAAAGGATTATTTCATGCCTCGCAGGTTGACATATTCAACCTTATGTCCATTGCGCTCTCCTCGAGCCTCAAGTCCTACACTCACCTGGTAAAT
>NZ_JAAHHZ010000423.1:0-4082 GCF_010672005.1 Moorena sp. SIO4A5
AGTCCATCAATTGCTTGAGGTGAAAAGTACTCAATGTCAATGGCTAAGGAATCACCACTATTAATCTCTAAGCTAGGTAACAGCAACACATCGGTAATTTCTACTTCTAGAGAGCCAAAGCGGTTTTCATTCATGCGCAGTTCCACACCAGACCTAGTCAGTTGGGCAGGTCTGTTGGGAGTAGGTTGCTGGGTTTGCGATCGCATTTGATTGACATACTGTCCTGCTACCACTTTTGGCTCACCGTAAGCCATGATTTGTCCTTGTTGTAGCCACAAAGCGCGATCGCAAAGTTGCTCAATTTGCTCGCTACTGTGAGAAATTAGGACAATAGCACAGCCAGACTCTTTCAACTGAGCAATTCGTTCCAAGCACTTAGCCTGAAATCTCAAATCCCCAACTGACAGAAACTCATCAACTAGCATCACATCTGGGTCTGTGTGGACAGCCACCGAAAACGCCAGCCGCATCTGCATCCCTGTACTATAAGTGCGCACTGGGTTATCGATAAACTGCTCAAGTTCAGCAAACGTCACGATTTCATCGAAACGCCGCCCCACCTCTTCACGAGTAAGACCTGCTACCACACCACTAACAAAAGCGTTTTCTCGCCCAGTCAAATCTGGATGGAAACCAGCGCCCAAATCCAGCAGCGCTCCAATGGAGCCATTAACCGTAACCTTCCCTTTATCGGGTTTTCCAACCCCACCAATCAAGCGCAACAGGGTTGATTTACCTGCCCCATTGTGACCGAGAATGCCTAGCATCTGGCCTGGGGAAACCGTGAAAGTAATATTCCGCAACGCCCAAAACCCTTCCGCTGCCATAATATGCCGAAAACCCGACAGCGCCGCCTCCATAATGGTAAGCGGTCGCTCAGGATGATAGTAGTTAAAGCGTTTACCGAGTCCTTGAACAATAATTGCATCAACCATCTATAATTCCTCCACAAAGCGATCGCTCTGCCACCGGAAAATTTGAAGACCTATAGGTAAAAACACTGCCGTGACCAAAGCCATAACTAGCAGAGCTAGCCAATCCGGTGGTGTTCCTTTAATTAGTACAGCGCGATAGGCGGTAACCAGATGCACCATCGGGTTAATGTAATAGAAAAACTGGTAATTTTTGGGCACATTAGTAATTTCATAAAAAATAGGTGTGAGATAAAAAAACAGCTGTAGAAGTACACCGATAGTATGCTGGGTGTCGCGAAATATTACATTAAGCCCAGCTAGTATATAGGCTAAACTAATGGTAACGGAAAACTGGAGAGCTTGTAGGATTGGTAACAGTATAATTACTGGCTGTAGCTGAACACCATCGATTAACAGAAAGATAACTAATATTGGCAGGGCTAGAATAAAGTGAATCAGACCTGTTGTTACGGTAACCACCGGTAAGATAGCGTTGGGAAAACCCGGTTGTCGGATCAGGGGGCGATTACTAATAATCACCCCAGTGGCTTGGAAAAGAGAATTACTAAACCATGTCCATACCAACAAACCCGAAAATGCAAAGGAGGTATATTGAGGAATATCAACCGACAATACAAAACGGAAAACAAAGGAAAATACAGCTAGCTGGAGTAGTGGATTAAGCAGCATCCAAGCTACTCCTAAAACTGACCGTTTGTAGAGTAGCTTCATCTCCCGATTAACTAGCTCTCGTAGCAAATCATAAAGATAATAAAACCGCCACTTAGACAACGTTTTGATGTTGGATTTTCGATTTTTTATTGAAGACATTGGAGTAATATAGCATTTTAAAGCAGTTTTCAATTGGTTTATGTACTTTAGTCCTGGGTTTTAGGGAGCAGGGAGCAGGGAGCAGGGAGCAGGGAGCAGGTAAGAGTAGATAATAAAGCCTGGTTTATATATTTTAAATGCTATATTTATAGTTTTGTTTACTGTAATTAAGCAGTCAATAAAAGCTTGACAGGGCTTTATTTAACCGATTGTGCTTTCAAGTTTTAGTTATTAAAAAAAAATATTAAAACATTGATGAAATAAAAGTTTCAGTCTTTGGCTGAGATTACAGTGTTTTTCATAACTATGAGGTACACAAGATTTTTTCACTCTTGCCCGCCCCCCTTACTAAGGGGGGTTAGGGGGGATTCCTCTTGCCTCTTGCCTCTTGCCTCTTGCCTACTCCCTACTCCCTACTCCCTGTTACCTTTGCTATACGACCTTCACGTTTAACCCGCATATGGGACTGCCACAAAGACCAAACTCCAGCCAAATTACCTGTCATTTCCAACCAGATTAGGGAGATTGGATAATCGCTCCAACCTCTTAGCCGTTGATAGATGCGAGATAAATGAGCAAGTGGCAATCCCAGCACTATTTGTACCAATCCTCGCCAATCCCCATCTTGTAGCCATGTGGTCAGATTGTAAGCAACATGACCTTTACTATAGTTGTAAAGCTGACGATGTAGCTCTGCCATCTCAGTGCGATGCTTATGCCAGACATAAGCGCTTGGCTCATAGACCAGGGTGTAGCCAGCTTTAAGTACTTTATAGAATAAGTAAGTATCTTCACCAACTCCTGAAGGCATACCGGGACCGAGGGCTTCGTTCATTAAGCCAATCTTAGGATGGCTAAATATACTGGCACGAAAAGCAGCATTAGCCGTTGCTCCTAACTCCCAAGTTGGTGCAGGCTGGTGCGAAAAGGATTCAAACCAATCTCCGTTAACCTCCAACCGCTCAAAGCCCCGTCCCAAGCCGCCATAATTTTCAAAACACTGCTGGGCTAAGGTTTCCAACTGTAGGGGCAAAACATTACCTGTGACAATCATCACATCCGGTCTAGCAAAAGGAGCGATTAGCTTTTCTAACCAATCTGGTGGCACAGTAACATCATCATCCGTCGCAATCACAATATCCCCGGTACTAGCAACAAAGCCAGCATTGCGAGCATAAGCTAGTCCCTGACGGGATTCACTAACTAGGACAACATCAGGAAACTCAGCAACCACTGGTGGAGTCCAACCAGAAGCGGGATGATTATCAACTACAATAATTTCCAATTGTCGAGTAGACTTTTGGGCAACTAGGCTGCACAAACACCTCCGCAAATCTTGGGGTCTGTCATAGGTAGCGATGATAATAGAAACTGGTATAGTATCAGGTAAACAGGTTAGTAAATCAGTCTCTTTATCCGTGAATTTATAGTGATTAGTTAAGATAGATAGTGCTTGAGTCTGGCAGTAATCCCTACTGAAGTTAAGGTCTAATTCGAGCAGCTTATGACCAAACTGATTGACAATAACTTCAATTAAGCGATTCTTGCTAATCCCTCGATCAGGGTTAGCAATATCAACGCTACCTAAAAGGTGATCATGCCATTTTACAAAGACTCGTACTGATGAGTACTCTTTGACATCAGTTAATGCCTGTAAAGGTTCCCGTAGATCGACAGTCCGCACTGCTATACCTGGATTGGTTTTAATCCTTGGGATTTCTTCCTTAGTCAGAGCAGGAAATATATGGTCAGAAAAAATCGGGTAGGGAACACTATTTATATCAACTTCTGTTTTTCGTTCTTGGTTACCGAAAGATTGAGTAATCTCAGCAGCAGTGTGGCGAGCTTTGTGATAGCGAGTTAAACCAGTGAAGCAGCCTTTGAATTCAGCCAGAATTAAATCCTGTGGGAAGCGAGTGGGATTTTTGAAACCAAGCCACAGACGTCTTAAATTCCAATACACTATCCACCAGAGCAAAATCCACAAGAAAGAAAGACACTCATCTGGATAGGCAAAGAGGCTACGGATACAGTAAGAAAACAGACCAATACTGTTATTAGTAATTTGCGTGCGCAACTTAGCATAATCCCGTCGATGTCGATGGCGCACTATGGCACTAGGCTCATAGACCAGGGTATGTCCTTCCTTCACCACCCGGAAAAACATTTCTAAATCACCACCACCATTAGTCACAGTACCCACATCCAAGGCAGGGTCAAAGAAACCAATATCATCAAAGACTGAGCGGCGATAAGCCATGTTTGCCCCTGTACCGAATTCGCCAGTACCTAGGAGTCTCCAATGGATTTTGTTGCCTCGATTAACCTGATACCATT
>NZ_JAAHHZ010000424.1:0-4081 GCF_010672005.1 Moorena sp. SIO4A5
AAATCAAGAGTGACCTCAACTACCGGATTGAGAAAAGTCTGCGTCGCTATGATATCCATATACCATTTCCTCAACGAGACCTCCATGTGCGATCGCCTCAGTTAGAGAAATTGCTGACCGCTTGGCTGGGGGAGCGTCAGCCAAAACCGCCAGAAAACCAACTCTATATTCCCAATGGGTATCAGTCTGAGCCCACCCAGGATTCCTTAGTTTCAGGTTTCCTAGAGCCTATGGATGACATAGATCAAGACTCTTACCCTACGGCTCCTTTCCAAGAGGATATGATAACACTAGACATTGAAACCTTGATCGAGGAAATGCGTCAACCAGGAGGGTTGGATATTCAAGACCGTCGCTATCGTCTCAATAGCTATGGATGCTGTTTTGTTGGGTCAGAAGCCGTAGATTGGTTGGTGAAACGGTGTAATTCTACTCGGGAAGATGCAGTGGCTATTGGACAGATACTGATTAATCGAGGTATTATTCATCATGTCGCAGATGATCATCCTTTCCGAGATGATTATTTGTTTTACCGTTTTTATTTAGATGAGAAATGAACTACCCCGCCCTGTAGAGGCAGGGCTGTTTCATTTTCATGAATAAATTGTCAAGTCAATCTGCTGAAAGGGCGTTGGGGTGCTGGGGAGAAGGTTTTTTTAAGGTTAAAAATACCTTTTTATTAATAAAAATTCTCCGACGGTGCGCTTTCCTTGTCTTGATGCAGTCGGTCATGGGGGGAACCCCCAAGACCGCGCTGCATCGCTAGGCGAATTAAATTCGCCACGGGTCGCACCGCTATCTCCCCACCTCCCTATCTCCCCACCTCCCTACCAATCACGTTTTAGTCGGACGCAAGAAACAGCCCTGCTTGAGCCCCCGGAGACAAAACCTTAGATAGGGTCGCCTTTATAGTTAGCAGGTTATGCAGATGCATGGTTAAATATTTTTTAATAGCGATGCAGCGCTGCCAAAGGGGGTTTCCCCCACTCGCGCTTTGCATCAAGACAAGGCGACCCTATCTTACGGTAAATTCAAACCACTCGCGCTTTGCATCAAGACAGGTATGAGAGCTATGAAGCTTATACAGTCTACTTTTTAGCTATCATGTCGCCCCCCCCAGCTCCAATTTACTTCTTTTTGATTAACTGCCGTTTGCACCAATTCAGAAAAAATTATTCTAATTCATAAGTTTCAACAGTAAAGTCAATATTGCCAATCCTCCCAATATGGATAATACTTGAGTAGTCCTGTTACTTTTAGCAAGAATCTCCGAGTAAGATAATTCATGATTTTGAATCATTATGAAGGAATGGGTATTAAATAAAAAAGGAAATAAACGATTCAATAATAAGCGCATAAAAAAGTTAATACTCCATATTTTTTTCCGTAAAGGGTCTTGATTATATTGCCAAGGATAACTAATTTGTACTAAACGAATTAAGGCTTTAATATCGGGTTTGCGTAGGTTTTGATAGCGAGGAAGTGCTTCAGAAAGATTATCTTTAGTTTCGGCTAATATTTCCTGGAAAACATAGATATCTTCTAAAGCAGAATTAACGCCTTGTCCAATGTCAGGAGGAAAACAATGAACTGCATCTCCTAATAAAATTACGGCTGTTCCTTGACTCTCTTCAGGGTTTCTCCAGATTTGATACAATCCTGAACAATATTGAGGAATCGGAAATTTACCCCCCTCACTGGATGTGAATCTGGCTATTTCTTCAGGGTCAATAATTTTTTCCAGGGGAATCTGAGGAAATGCTTGTTTCAGGAATTGTTCAACGTCTACTGGGGTTTCTAGTTGCCAGATTTGATGATCAGGGTAGGTAATAATATTTGCAGTTCTGGGTTGATTCGGATTTTTCAAGGGTAATAAACCCAGATTAATTGCTTTTTTACGCTCTTTAAAAGTAGACCGAATGGCATAAGCCATTGTAGATTGTGCTACATCTCCTTCTTGTTCTGATAGAGGAAATTGAGGAGGTAAGGTGAGAACTTTATATTTTAAACCGGAACTAGGAGAAGAAAACTTTTGCATTTCAAAGGAATTTGATTGACCTTTTTCCCATTCATGCAGAGTTTGACGCACAATAGAATTTAAACCATCACAACCCACTAACAGAGTAGGAGTCAGTGTCAATGGTTTATTGTCCCTAGATTGGGTAATAATTTCTAAATGCTCTAAATGTTGTTTAATCTCTATACATTCAGTTTTAAATAAAACCTTAATTTCATCTTGCCAATGGTGTTGAATTTCTTGGTAAAGTAACTCTATAAAAGATGCTCTGGGCAGCCAGTAGGCAGTTTTGCGTTTAGAATCAGCAATGGGTAGTTTCGTTGTTTTCCGTGTGCCGTCTTTTTGAATGAGAGTAAAGTAAAAGTCAGTACTAGGGACACTCACATTAGCTAGTTTGGGAGTTAGTTTTAATAAATCGGTTAATTTTTGCCCCCTGCCATCAATTTGATAACTAAAGGATTTATCCGGTTCGTAATAGTCGGCTGAGGGTCTTTTTTCAATAACCGTAATATTTTTCCAGCCTCTTTGGGCTAACATTAAAGCTGCCCCTAATCCTGCAGGCCCCCCTCCGATAATCACAACATTTTTTTTGTAGTAGTGATTCATTTTAATCTCAATTAACGCTGACGATGGCTTGTAATTAAAAACCCAATCCTGAAATTATTCACTACTCATCTGTGAATGCTCCTGCATTTGCTGATCAGAAGCCTCTAAATTTCAGTTTTTTATTGTCCGTTTGTCTGGTGTTTCATACTTAATTTAACGGCATAGGAACAGTTGACTTGACCGACTCACGTTCGTGTAATTTCTCGAACCAATTTCCTATGTTAGGATATTGCAAAACCCAATCTTCATTTAAGCGAAGGCTGTAGTAACCCAAGGAACATAACGCTGCTACATCTGCTGCTGTCCATGTGTCATTGCTTAATAAATATTGAGATTGGGCTAATTGTTCCTCAAAAATTGGTAAAAGGCGATTAATTGACGTTTCTATTTTTGCCCGGTAGGGAGTCGGGGCGAGATTATTGGTCAAATTTAGTATCCATAAGTTGATGATATTATCACCTAAGTTATCTGCTAATTCTTCCCATTTACGACACTCAAGCCGTTCTCGAATATGACTTGGGGAAAAACGAGGTTGTGGATAAGTTTCGTCTAAATACTCTGCAATTAATGTAGAATCCCAAATAACTGTACCATCTTATTCTACAAACACCGGTACTTTACCAATGGGAGAAACTTTAATAAATTCCGAAGGTTTATTCTTAAGATTAACTTCTTTGAGTTCGCAGTCTATTTTTTTTTCAGCTAACAAGATCCGAATTTTCCTATAAAAGTTTGATTGCTGGTGATAAGACAATATTCTCGCCATAAAATATCTCCACAAAAGCCACAAAATTTTTTACTTTACATCATTGAACCCAAATTGTTAAGCTTGGCTATAACAGGAGTGTCTAGCAGCCAAGATGAAAGAGCTAAATTCTATTCTAGCAGCATTCGGAGATAGTCAACACAACGATCAACAAGTATTTCTTGCTACTGTTGTCAATTCTCAAGGCTCTACCTATCGCCAACCTGGTGCGCGGATGCTGATCACATCAACTGGTAAAATGGTAGGAACCATTAGCGGTGGTTGTTTGGAAAATGATGTATTTGAGCATACTCGCGTCTCAATGCCAGACGGAAAACCCATAGTCGTAACTTATGATACCACTGCTGATGAAGACATTATCTGGGGATTTGGCCTGGGTTGTAACGGTGTGGTAAACGTCTTGATTGAGCCTCTAAATCAAGATAATCCCCTTAATCCCTTAGCTTTTATTAATCAATGTTTCCAAAACCAGCAACCAGGTATTATTGCCACTGTTATTGCTGTAGAAGGTAAGGTTAATGTTCAGGTTGGGGCGCGTTTAATCCTGCAATCAAATAATACTGTCAATACTGATATTAAAGACGAATATTTGACTGCTGCTTTGCTCAAAGATGCTCAAGCTGCTCTGGAAAATCAACATTCAAGTTTCCATCAATACCAATTAGCAGTCGGTAAAGTAGATATTTTTATCG
>NZ_JAAHHZ010000425.1:0-4079 GCF_010672005.1 Moorena sp. SIO4A5
ACACCTACGAGGGACTACCTGAAAGTATATCCGGGGGCGGCAGTTCTCCCCTCAAACGAGTAGCATCGGGAGCGGCAACAGCGGCGTCATCGTTAACTGGTGTGTATGGATTATCAGCACCCAATGCCGTAGATGTTCGAGAGTATACGAATAAGATTTTTGAGTTGACTCTGATTGACTCTGATTTAAAACGTCCCCCTGTATGTGAACTCTGGTGGGGGGCATTTAACCTGATTTTTAAGGGGTATCTCGGACAACTAACCCAGCGCTTTACTATGTTTACCCCTAATGGGATGCCAGTCAGAGCCGCTCTCAACTGTACCTTCCACCAGTTCATCCCTGAAGAAGATGAGGAACGGGAAAAGCCCAGTTCTCTAGCACGGGATGACGACCCAATCCACGTTGTCCGACGTGGAGAAACCCTGAGCAGCATTGCTGGTGTTGAATATAATGACCCCAGCGTCTGGCGAGAGATTGCCAAGGCTAATGGGATTACTAATCCCCGTAACCTGACACCAGGTCAAGTTCTGACCATCCCAGTACTTAATCTAACCTCAAATTAACCATGGTCTCGACAGCTCCTCAAACCAGTAGCAATAGCACCGCGACCTCAGTCCCTGGCTTCAGAATTCTGATCAGGGGACAACAGTTGCGGTCTGATGTGATGGCAATAATTGTGGATGAAAACGTTAGTACTCCCACTATGTTTACCATCAAGCTTGCCAACTGGGACCAAGAAAACCAGGAGTGGATTAATCCGCAACTGTTTAAGCTAGGCAATGAGGTAGAGATTTTTATGGGCTACGGAGGTAGTGGAGGGAAACTGCAAAAACTGATCATGGGTCAGATCACCGGTCTGGAACCAGAATTTGCCCATGGGGAAATACCTCTGTTGACAGTGCGGGGCTACGACTACAGTCATCGATTGCTTCGGGGTTACAACACTCGCTCGTTTACTAAAAAGAAAGACAGCGATATCGCTAGAGATATTGCCAAACAAGCGGGTCTAAAGTATGGGGGAGTAACGACAAAGCTGGTTTTGGACTATGTACTACAGCATAACCAAACAGACATGGAATTTCTTCAGACCCGTGCTCAACGACTCGGTTATGAGGTAGTGGTTCAAGATAAAACACTATATTTCCGGCCCCATCAGGATAAATCCAAGTCAGTGTTGACCCTAGTTCAACGAAAGGATCTGCTCAGTTTTTCTTCCCGACTGACCAGCTTGACCCAGGTGGGACAGGTGGAGGTGCGCGGTTGGAACCCGAAGGACAAGAAAGCCTTCATTGGGCGAGCCAGTCCTGGTTTTAGTACTAACAAGAGCGGTGCTAAGGCTGTAGATCCGGCTTTGGGTAGTGGAAAAAAAACCAGCGAACGTTTGTATCGCCCTGTGTTCAGTAGAGAGGAAGCTGAGCAAATCGCTCAGGGAGGATTTAATAACATGGCCCTAGAATACATCAGTGGGGAGGGCTTGTGTGTCGGACGCCCTGACTTGCGAGCAGCTACTGTTATTACTATCCAAGGGGTGGGCAAACAGTTTAGTGGTGACTACTATGTCACCTCCAGCACCCATAGTTATTCTCATAAACGAGGGTATCGCACAGCATTCAAGGTTAGGAGAAATGGGACATCATGACAAGCATCGATTTACTAAGTAATTTGCTAGGTCCCCCTGAAATACGAGGTCGTTTCTATGGGGTGACTATGGGAATAGTGACTAACAATGGCGATGAGGAAAACTTAGGGCGAGTCAAGGTCAAGTTTCCTTGGCTCTCAGATAATGATGAAAGTTATTGGGCTAGGGTGTTAACTCCCATGGCTGGTAATGACCGTGGTATTTATTTTTTGCCGGAGGTGAATGATGAGGTGCTGGTAGCTTTTGAACAAGGTGATATTAATTTTCCCTATATCCTAGGAGGGTTATGGAATGGCAAAGATAAACCACCTGAGTCTCCTGAAAAAGACAAAGAATATAGTAAAAAACAGACTATTAATAAGCGTACAATTAAGTCCCGTAGTGGTCATATTATTCGCTTAGATGATACTAAGGATGAAGAAAAAGTTGAAGTCATTTCCCATAAGAAACATACTATCCGTTTAGATGATACTAAGGACAAAGGCAAAATTGAAGTAATTGCCCAAAGTGGTCACACTATTCGCTTAGATGATACTAAGGATAAGGAAAAAATTGAAGTAATTGACAAAACTGGCAAAAACAGCATTATTATTAATACTAAGGATAATTCGATTACCATTGAGTCTAAAGAAGGCAAACTTAAGCTTGGTGGTAAGGGTATCGAAATTATTTCCGAGGAAGATATCAAAGTTACTGCTAAGAATAACCTGGATATGAAGACAGATAAGTCATTTAAAGTTAATGCTAATGGTAGCAAAATTGAAACTAAGCAGGGGATGCACTTTAAAGCTAGTAAAGACGTGAAGATTACCGGTAATACGGTATCAATTAATTAAGCAATCAGCAATCAGCAATCAGCAATCAGCAATCAGCAATCAGCAATCAGCAATCAGGTATCAGCGAATGTGCTACGCACACGCTACGCGAACAGCTTATGGGTTAGGTCCCAGCGTCGTTCGCACAGCGTGGCCAAAGGCCAAAGCCTGTGCCACACTACTTGAGGTGTGCCACACTACTGTTTTTGAATAAAATCAGCTCACCGCTGACCACTGACCACTGACCACTGACCACTGACCACTGACAGCTGACAGCTGACCGCTGACCGCTGAATACTGTTATTTAAGTTTTATGGAGTATGAAAAATCATGGGTAAACCGGCAGCCAGAAAAGGCGATTTAGTTGTGACATCTTGTACGCACAAAGTCCAGGGTCAACCACCTGCTCCTGCGCCGCCAATTGTAGCGCCAATGCCAATTCCTTTCCAAGGAAAATTCGAGCAAAAGTTGAGTAAAAAGGTGAAAATTGGTGGTAAATTGGTGGCTTTAAAGGGCAGCCAGGGTAAAACCCAGGCACACCCACCAATACCGCCACCGGGAACTTCACCGATCAAGTTTGTCAAGGAACCTAACAAAACAGCTGAAATTACTAAGGGTAGTTCCTCTGTGAAAATTGAGGGTAAACCAGTGGCGCGCATTGGTGACCCAGTTAAGACCTGTAGTGAATTACCCCCTCCCCACGGCACAGTAACCCCTGGGCCTGGTAAGCCGACGAAGGTATTTATTGGGGGTTGATAAGGAGATGGAACGATGACTACTGATTTTCTCGGAGTGGGATGGAGTTTCCCCGTAGTACTCGACCAAAATAAACAAATCGATATGGCGCAATATGAGGATAGTGTCCGCCAGTCGATTTGGATGATTATGAGTACTTCTCCAGGAGAACGGCTGATGCGGCCAGATTTTGGCTGCGGTATTCATGATTTAGTATTTGCCAGCAACAGCGCTGGGACAGCTGGACAATTAACAGTGGAGGTACGCCGAGCCTTGACCCAGTGGGAACCGCGCATTGAGGTTCTAGATGTAGGTGTTTACCCGGATGAAGATCAATTTAATCGTCTCTTGATAGAAATAAACTACCAAGTGCGCCGTACTAATAATCGCTTTAACTTAGTTTATCCATTCTATTTAGATTATTAATTTGGGGTGTGGGGTGTGGGGTGTGGGGTGTGGGGTGTGGGGTGTGGGGTGTGGGCAGTGCCACAAAACGCGATGTTCCTTTGGAACCGCTTCGCGATCGCAACCAAATTAATCCGATGGTGGGCAGTGCCACAGAATGCGATGTTCCTTTGGAACCGCTTCGCGAACGCAATCAAATTAATCAATCGGTTAATCGGATGGTGGGCAGTGCCACAAAACGCGATGTTCCTTTGGAACCGCTTCGCGAACGCAAGCAAATCAATCACTCTGATGCACTGCCCACCCTACATCTACTATCTCCCCATCTCCCCATCTCCCCATCTCCCCATCTCCCCATCTCCCTACTCCCTACTCCCTACTCCCTACTTTCTTATGCAAGCTCCAAAGATTGATCAACGTAGCTATAAAGACATCGTTGCCTATACGGAAGCGTGCGCTAAGGCGTTCACAGAGTGGCGTCCTTT
>NZ_JAAHHZ010000426.1:0-4076 GCF_010672005.1 Moorena sp. SIO4A5
TGCCACATCTTTCATCTTTCAAGTGGGTGAGGTACAAATTTCTGGGTTTTAGGGAGTAGGGAGCAGGGAGTAGGGAACAGGGAGTAGGGATCAGGGAGTAGGGAGCAGGGAGTAGGGAGCAGGGAGCAGGGCAGAAACTTCAGATGTACCTCACGCTTACTAGGAAACTATTATTACGGTTGAACCTCAAAAAATGGTTTCTTCTTGAAAGGGTGATTGACAATGATAAAGCTATTGGTAACTACAAAAGCATTAGTGGGTGGATCTCACTTTGGCAAAAACACTTAGCACAATAGAAATCGGATAGGTCAGAGGGATTGCTCCCTCTTCGCCTCCTTAGCACCGTGCGAACAAGTCTCCAAGTACACGGCGCAACCAATTCCAAAAGAACACGTTATCTTTTATCCAGCTTTTCCCCCTTGAACTTCCGGTTTTGTACCTTTTGGCTTTTGTTCCGGGTCTTCGGGGAGGATTTAATCCCTCGAAACAGTTTATCCTGTATCTGCGGATTGCTAGCACCCAAGGCGTGGATGGTCTTATGGCAGTCTTCGTGGACATACACTAGGTTATTGTATTTATCCTCACCACCTTCGCTACGCGGGATGATGTGGTGTAAATGAACCTGATTGTAATTTCCTAGTGGTTGACCGCAATATGGACAAACGTATTGTTGCCGTAAGGCTATCTTATTTTTGCCCTTGGGAAGTCTTCCTTCTGCGGTCTTTTTGGCTGGTGATTTCTCCCTTTTTTCCCAATATTCTTTCAAATCCGGGTTATCCGGTGAGAAGTTATGTGTTACCAGAGTATGTCTGGTAATTTTTGTCCATTGTGCCTTTTCCAGATACAGGTCTTTTGAGCCAAAAACATACTGGTCTTCTCTACCTGGGCAGAACTTCCCATAATGTTTCTTCTTAATCCATTCCCAGGATTTTTGGCCGTATTTCCTTTTGCCCCATCGAACTAATTTCCAGTTTACGTATTGTTGTAGTTTGGAGAAAGTCTCTTTGGCTACAACTCCACTGTGATAGTTAGTCCATCCCCTGATGATGGGTTGAAGCTTGGGAATTATGCTTTCTGGGGATGCCCCTTTAAGCTTGGCCATTTCTATTTTGATTTTCTTCTTGATATTTTTGAGGCTTTTGTCGGATGGTTTGATGAATGTGATGAACCCTGTTCTTTTGGTGGTTGTCTTATATTTCCTGAAATTCCATCCTAGAAAGTCAAATCCTTCGGTTAGATGAGTTATCCTGGTCTTTTCCTCTGATAGAGTTAATCCTTTTTTGGTCAACCACTTTCTTGTGATTTCCTTAGCATTTGCGGCATCTTCTTTGGTCTCGGTAAGGATTACAAAGTCATCCGCAAAGCGAACTAGTGTTCTATTTGAGGTGTTGTACCAGGAAGGTTTACCGTTCCTTGAATCTTTCCTTTCCTTGTAAGTTATTCCTAGTTCTTCTTCCAATCCATGTAGGGCTATGTTGGCTAGGAGAGGGCTTATTATTCCCCCCTGTGGGGTGCCCGAATCTGTTGGGTGAAATGTGTTTTTATCCACATATCCTGCCTTTAGCCATTTTTCAATAGCCCCTCGGGCTGGAAAATTTCCTATGGAATCTAATAGGGGTTGATGGGCTATGTTGTCAAAACATCCTTTTATGTCTGCTTCTACTACCCACCACTTCCTATTTTTTTCGCCATTGATATTCAAGAAGATTCTTTGGCGGGCGTCGTGAGTACTTCTTTTTGGTCTGAATCCATAAGATGTACCCTCGAATTGAGCTTCCCATGTTGGCTCCAGCGCATTTTTGACAATGGCTTGCAAACATCTGTCGGTGATACTTGGTATCCCTAATGGTCGTTGTTTACCATTGCTTTTAGGTATATAGATGCGTTTGGTTGGTTTGGGAGACCATGACTTTAAGGTAGATAAGGTTTGTACCATCTGCTCCCTCTGTTGTGGGTTCAGACATTTTTCCTTATCCAATCCTGCTGTCTTTCTGCCCTTATTTTCCTGGGTGACTCTTTTGACCGATACCTGGATGTTGCTATAACTCCTGAGCATTAATCTCTGGAGTTTGTTAACTTTTTTCCAGTTGCCTTCACGTGTCGCTTTGAAAATACGTTGTCTTAATTTCCTTACCTGACGGTGGGCTTCTTTCCAATTGATGGAATGCCAATCGTTAGGTTGTTCTGTTACGATCCTCCCGTCCGAAGACGTTAGTTCAATCTTTTCCATATACAATTTAAGGTAATCAATCACGTAGTTCCTTTGCTCGGAATCAGCTCTGAAATTCAGCGCTCTTTCGAGTGAGGGATTTTTCTTTTTACCCTCTATCCGACCGGTTATTTATTCCCGTTCCCTTTCAGGTTGTCGGCTTTTGCAAGGTTCAGACTTCTACCGGACCCAGAGTTATACCTCCTCTTGCGATTTGGCTACCCTGTGTATCGACCTGACACCAGGGACTCCATCTCGGCTTACCCGGTTACACACATTGAAGATACGAATCTGAGGTTGCCGTCTTTACACCGAGTCCTTTTTGAGATTCGACTGAATATTAGCCGATATCCAGTCCTTGGAGCTTATATCCCCATCATCGGTTTGATCAGGGATATTCATGTTTACGGTGCCTTTGAACAACGGTTCGTGTCCCTCAACCCTTTGATTCTTTCCCTGTTCGGTTATCACCTATCCGATGGTTCGGTTCAAACTTACTTTCTCTCTAGCTGTGAGACCTAAATCTACGGGTTATTACCAGTTTCAGTCGAAACCAGACATTCCTTCGATTCATGCCCCTTTGAGTGGGAACCAGCCTGAATCTTAGGCTGTGGAAGGCTTTTTACCCCTTCCACTTCAATGAGCGCCTTCTTCGGTCGCCCGGCTAATATCATGTTATGATAGTTACCCTTAATAAAAATCTCCCCCATCTCCCCATCTCCCCATCTCCCCATCTCCCCACACTTCCCACACTTGCGGGAGTGATAGATTTACAACAAAAAGCTGATAGCTGATAGCTTAAGTCCTTTGTTTCCAAAGGTTTTCAAATGTTCTATCCTATTTTAATAACTTTCTCAGGGTTATCTCATACTTTTCAAAGACTCAGTTAAGATAGGTTAAATACTTTAAATAATAATTACATAGATTGGAATTAAACCAACACTGTTTTAGGTTAATTCTGTCTACGGACTTACGAGTCAGTTCTGATATTCGGGAGAGTTATGTCATGAAAGATATGAAAAAAACTGTAATGGTAAGCGCTGCCTTGACTAGTGTCTTGGCTCTAGGTTTAGGTGTAGCATCTGAAAACGCCTTGGCCGGTAAGGAAGGAATGGAAAAATGTGCTGGTATCGTTAAGGCGGGTCAGAACGATTGTGGCACCAGCAAGCATGATTGCGGCGGGATGGCTAAGGTAGATAGCGATCCCGAAGAGTGGATCTACGTTCCTGAAGGCACTTGCAACAAGATTGTTGGTGCAACGATTGTAGGAGAACCAACCTCCAGCCAGGAAACTGAAAAGCCAACCGAGAGTGCGCAAGCCAATTAAACGAAGCTATCAGCAGGCTGGGCACTCAGCTATCAGCTTATGAATCATGGCTGAGTAGGGTTATGTACACAGATCCCCCCTAACCCCCCTTAAGAAAGGGGGGAATTAGATTCAGCTGAGTAGCGTTATGTATACCGATCCCCCCTAACCCCCCTTAAGAAAGGGGGGAATTAGATTCAGCTGAGTAGGGTTATGTACACAGATCCCCCCTAACCCCCCTTAAGAAAGGGGGGAATTAGATTCAGCTGAGTAGGGTTATGTATACAGATCCCCCCTAACCCCCCTTAAGAAAGGGGGGAATTAGATTCAGCTGAAATGCTTCGTGCTGATACCTTACCACTACCATGGATAAATCCTAACAATAATGTCATGAAAACAATGTCATGAAAACAATGCTATGACAACTCACCTTCCTTCAGCTTCAATTAACGGTGCTGGAATCGGTTTACGCTCCGCCCATTATCAAGATATCCTTACTCATAAACATACTATACCTTGGTTTGAGGTATTATTAGATAATTATTTAACGTCTCAGGGTTT
>NZ_JAAHHZ010000427.1:0-4075 GCF_010672005.1 Moorena sp. SIO4A5
GCTTACCGACCAAAATAGCGGTTTGAGTTGAACCAATTTCCCGGGCTGGATAACCAGCAATGGTTTGACCACTTTGCTGATATTTGGCAGCAGTGGTAGGAGTGCTGCTGGTATCAGAAATTGAGAGAACTGCCACCTCAGTGCCATCTTTCTTCAACTTGGCTTGAGCAAAGCCTTTTTTCTCCTGGGTATAGACTCGTTGATAACCGCCGCCTGATGGTGGGAAAAACTTGTTGAATTGAGACCCTTGAGTGGCATTCTTGGTAACAGCCTGACCACTTCTAGCCTGGCTGCTGGCCTGTTGTGCCTGGTCAAAACGAGAGGGCGCTTTTTGAGCGCAGGATGTTACCAGCAATACTATGCTGAGTAACATGGTCGCTAAAATTGCCTTTACACGAGACATGGTCATCGTTTTCTCCTTGAATGATGTATGCTGCTTATTTAGCGAGACTATCTAGGGGAAACCTTACCAAAGCTATCTACAGGTGCGCGCCCGTTCGCGCCCCGGGTCGGCTTTGCCGATAAGCCGCGACCCAAGGCCGGGTTCCCTAGCCATTGGAAAGCGCGCAAAGACCGAATTTAATTCTTAACGCGGAAAGCGCACCTAATCCGGAAAGCGCACTTAACAAAGATTTCCCAAGTGCCCCATGGCTTGGTCAAATAGGTAACCAGTAACAATATCCCACTCTAGGCATAAAACCACTACCCCCTTCTGGTCTTGAGCAACTGGTCACAACGTTCTGCCAAGGTGTACTCCCTGCTTTGTAGACGAAGTCCAAAGCTGAAACACCTGCCAAAGCCATCCTAGAAAATTGTAGTCAATACTTTGCAAAATGGGGAATAGGGAATAGGGAATAGGGAATAGGGAATAGGGAGCAGCGGATCTGGGCATAGGGAACAGCGGATCTGGGCATAGTTATAGCGCTACGCTTAGCGTCAGAAGTTATAAGTCAGAAGTCAAAAATAAGCTAGGACTAAGTTTCGGAGTTTAGAAGCGATGCAGCGCGGTCTTGGGGAGGCAGCGCGGTCTTGGGGGTTTCCCCCATGAGCGACTGCCGTGGTTTCCCCCACTCGCGCTTTGCATCAAGACAATGTCAAACATCTGAATGGGTAGTGCTATAAAAAATTATGTGTACCTTATAGCTATGAAAAACTCTATACAATTCGACGCAGCTTGAAAAGGATATTACTTATTTTTTTTGTAAATCGACTTTCGCAATTTTATCATGACTTTTAATTAAGATTTAATTCCTCTGACATCCGTAAAAATTCTGAAACAAAAAAAAACTAGTTTACACTCAATTGCGGGATTGCACCCATGAAAAATAGTGTTTTTTTAGATAATAATAGAATTATTGGTAAATTCAATTATCAGTTGATATCACAAACTAGTCGTCATAGTTTGCTAATCATACGACCATTACCAATGAGTAATTACTAATTACTAATTACTCATTGGTAATTAGAAAAAGGGAGGATTTATTAGTTGTAGCCATAATCATAATTGGCATAAAGATTCTTGCTGTAGCTCTTTCAAACCCTTTAGAAATGCACAATTTTAATATTTTATCAAGGTAGATTATGTTAATTTTTGTTACAAAAACTGTCATCCAGGCGTAAAATATGGAATTGAAGCCGAATAAATAGTTATAGGCTTAAAATCCCTGATTGGGCATTGTGCACAACCCACCTGACTTGACAATGGTCTTGAGTTCTCAGTGCTAAAGCCAATAAATCATCAATAAACAAATTTGGTGAGTCTACACCCGGCTAGCAACATCTACTAGAGATTATGCGAATCCTAATATATTCTTACAACTATCATCCAGAGCCAATTGGGATTGCCCCCTTGATGACTGAACTAGCAGAAGGGTTGGTCAAAAGAGGGCATGATGTTCGGGTCATTACTGCGATGCCCAACTATCCTCAACGTCAAATTTATGAGGGATATCGACGGAAATTGTATCTTACCGAACACATTAACGGTGTGATTGTAGATCGCTGTTATGTGCGGATTCGCCCAAAACCAAATTTGATCGACCGATTATTGCTAGAGGGCAGCTTTGTTGCTACCAGCTTCCTCAAGGCTCTGATTTATCCTCGCCCTGATATTATTATTTTAACTAGTCCACCACTGCTAGTTTCCCTACCAGCTGCGATTTTGGGGTGGATACACCGAACGCCAGTAATTCTAAATCTTCAAGACATTTTGCCAGAAGCTGCGATTAAAGTAGGCTTACTGAGCAACCAACCTCTAATCCGTGCATTAGAGGTTGTAGAAAGGTTTGCTTACCGCACAGTCACCAAAATCAGTGTTATTGCTGATGGCTTTACCGATAACTTGCGCAGCAAAGGTGTGCCCAGCTCTAAAATTGTCAAGATTCCCAATTGGGTTGATGTTAATTTCATCCGTCCTTTACCAAAAGAAAACAACTCCTTTCGCACTGCCCATAACCTTAATGGTAAGTTCGTTATACTCTACTCTGGTAATATTGCCCTCACTCAAGGTTTAGAAACTCTGATTAAGGCAGCATCTAGGGTAAATCACATTCGAGATATTGTGATTGTGATCGTCGGAGAAGAGAAAGCCTTAGGCCGACTAAAGCAGTGCTGTAGGAATTGGAACGCCAATAATGTTAAGCTACTACCATTTCAACCTCGGGAAAAACTACCGGAAATGCTAGCAGCAGCGGATGTGGGGTTGGTGATACAAAAGCAGAATGTAATTTCGTTTAATATGCCCTCCAAAATCCAAGTACTGCTAGCTAGTGGTCGCCCCATCCTAGCTTCTGTTCCTGCTAATGGTACGGCTGCCAGAGCTGTCAAAAAAAGCGGCGGTGGCATTGTTGTTCCCCCAGAGGATCCAGAAACTCTAGCAGCAACAATCTTAGAGTTGTATAACGATCCCGCAACAGTTACATTACTGGGCAACAGAAGTAGACAACATGCTCTTCAATATTATTCCTTCGATCAAGCTCTCAACCGTTACGAAGAACTCTTTTCTGACATTCAAAAGAAGCGGTTACTGGCAGCGGTTCAGAAGTCTTGATCAATCCCTTTTACTAATTAGGGAGTAGGGAGTAGGGAGTAGCTCACAGGGGTAGGTTTTTAACAAAGACGTGAGGTGTGGGGTGTAGGGGGTGGGGTGTAGGGTGTGGGGGATAAGAAAATATACTTAATTTGTCGTTAAAAATCATCATTGTCTTGATGCAGCGCGAGTGGGGGAAACCCCCTTTGGCGGCGCTGCATCGCTTCTTCGTTGTTTTCCTTTTCCTCTCCCTGTGATCCGCCCCCGACCGGTCGGGGATTGGGGGTGGGTTTGACCCAAATGTAAAAAACCTACCCCTGTGAGGTAGGGAGTAGGGAGTAGGCAATAGGCATGCTAGCAATAGGCAATAGGGAAAAAATCTTGTGTACCTCTTGAGAGGTACACAAGTTGTGGATGTTAGGGCAGAAGGAATAGCGATGCAGTGCTACTCCCGACTCCCGACTCCCGACTCCCAACTCCCGACTCCCGACTCCCGACTCCCTAAAATCAGATTTTCTGCTCAGGAATTACCACCGACCATACCTATCCATACCCCACGCCCCTCCAGATTTCACAGGTATTTTAGTCTCTGCAACTTGTACAAAAAACTGCTCATGATGCTTCCAGCTAATCTCTCCATGCCACGCTTTAATTAGAGCTTGCTCAACAACCCGAGGAAGTTCCCACCATGATAGGTTTTCCTGTAATAGCAATTTTTTAAGTCGCTTTAAGGCTTGCTGAGATGCTGGATCTTTAGAATCAAATAAAGGAGTTGCCAGTCGAATCGGATCCTTTTGAACAGCACTGATTGACCGACTCACCACTATACTAATTTGCTTAGCTAACTCCTTCATCCCTCGTTGTTTTTGGTACTTCCAACCTTTTTCACTGGAAGCATACAAGGGTGGGAGGCGATTGAGAGCATAGGTCGCTACTTCGATCGGATTAATACTTTTAGCTATCTCCGGTGACAGTTGCTGTAGTCGTCGCTCGATTTCTTCTTCAACGAGGATTTCCATAACATTTTGATAGGCTTGAGTTCTTTGC
>NZ_JAAHHZ010000428.1:0-4067 GCF_010672005.1 Moorena sp. SIO4A5
TTTTGATCTATAGAGTAGGAGGCTTCATCACTTGTTTTAGCTTCATCGCAAGCAGCAGCACCAAACAGAATCACTCCACCTAGTAAAATTGGCATCAACTTATTCATCTTTAATTTCTCCTTGTTCTATCCTTGTATTTACTTCAATCGAATCCGGTTAATAACTTTGTATTCTGGTAAATCGTGACGTGTTAAGTGTTAACTATAAATTGATTTTTTACACTATACAATTCTCGAATAAACCTGAATAATAAGTAGTAAAACGGACGGGATATAATTACCAAAAACACCAAACTTATTCAGCAGGTGCGGAAAGCGCACCTATGAATTTTTTAAATCTGAATTTTACCTGACTCCTGTTGGTGCTGGTTCCGATTGAGCATGAGCTCTTGAGGGCAGAATTACATGGTCAACAACATGAATTATGCCGTTACTGGCTTCAATATCTGTTTGAGTCACCTGGGCATTGTTGACAGTAACCTTACCTTCTTCACCAACTTTTACTGTTACCGACTTTCCAGCCATAGTGATAATTTCTCCCGACTGGATTTGACTGCTATCAACTGCACCAGTTACAACATGATACTTTAGCAGCTTTACCAGTACCTCTTTGTTTTCTGGTAGTAGTAGACTGTCTAAGGTATTTGGTGGCAGTGCAGCAAAAGCATCATCGGTGGGAGCAAAAACAGTGTAGGGTCCTTCACCTGCCAAGGTTTCCGTTAAGCCCGCTGCCTCAATTGCTTTGACAAGGGTTTGGAATTGATCATTGCTCGCAGCTTGCTCTACTAGGTTACTGGTGGTAGATTCAGCGTCAGTGGTAGCTGGCATTTCTACCTCTTCAGCCTGTTGAAGGGGTTTGCTCAAGGAATCGGGGGCGCTTTCTACCATAGACTCAGTTGCACCATTGACAGCATCTTTAACTGAGTTTTCTGTTTTTTCTTGCGCTATTGCCGGGAAACTGATCAGAGCACTTAATCCCAGAATACCTGTTAGCAACTTAATGGGAGTTTTCATTTAGATAATCTCTCCTGAATGCTAGGTATAGTTGACGCTTTCCAACTAAACGGCTTCATAGTTTGAGATTATTACCCAAAAGTAAAAAAGTCGGTAAGGAAGTTAGAAATTAGGGAGTAGGGAGTAGGGAGTAGGGAGTAGGGAATATGGCATCAAAAATTATCACAATTCATTCCTACACGGATCCCTATATAGCATTTATCGTAGCTATGAGGTACACATTATTTTTTACCTCTTACCTCTTCCCCTCCTGTGAGGGGTTAGGGGTGGGTTCCTCTTACCTGCTCCCTGCTCCCTGCTCCCCGCTCCCTAAAAACCAGAAATTTGTACCTCACAAGTCGTAGAATTGCTATATGATTTCAAAAGAAAATCCCAACCTAGAAGCTATTTTCCTAAACCAGCGGTAAACGTATCTCAAAGCAGCTACCAACCCCAACCTGAGAGGTAAGGGTGATTTTTCCCCCATGACTGTGAGTGATTGCTTGAGCGATCGCAAGTCCCAACCCGGTACCCCTCTCTCGGCGAGAACGAGCTTTATCGGCACGCCAGAAGCGATCAAATACAAACGGCTGATGTTCAGGGGCAATACCAATGCCAGTATCCTCAATCATGACCAGGGCACAGCGATTCTGTTTGGCAACAGTAAGAACCACTTTTCCTTTAGGGGGTGTGTATTGCAGGGCATTCTCTAGCAAGTTGGAAAATAAACGGGTCAGTTGCCCTTCATCCCCAATTACAGAGACTGTTGTCAGGCACTTATATTCCAAAGAAATCTGCTTATCTTGAGCAAATGATTCTAACAATTCCACCACATTCTGCAAAACTGTATTGAGGGAAATTGGGACTGACTTTCGAGTCGGGATTGACAAGGCTGCATCAGTACGAGCTAAAAATAGTAAGTCTTCTGCTAAGTGGCTCATCTGATCTGTAGCGCTAGCAATAGCCACTAACTTCTTAGCATCCTTGGGATGAATTCGCTCAGGATGATTTCGCATCACATCCACAGAGGCTTTAATTGCTGTCAGAGGACTGCGCAATTCATGGGAGGCATCAGCAGTAAACTGTTTAAGCTGCTTAAAACTTTGCTCAATCGGCTCAAGAGCTTTCTGGGTCAGCCAAAGTCCACCGATACCAACAAACCCTAGAGCGATCATTCCTCCCATTCCTAATCCCCAAAATAGTTGGCTTTGGACGATTTCTACATCCTCTGTGGATTGACTGGCTCGAATATAGCCCTCTAGGGATGGCTGGCTTGGTTTCGAGGTGTCTTTAAAGACAGAAATTGTAAACGTCCTAATTGGCTCTGATGTCTTGGGGAGTTGTAGAGTCTTGGAACCCAGTTTTGGCGGGAAAGTCAACACAATCACACCTCGCCTTGCCAATAGTTGACCGTTAGCATCAAACCATTCTAGGCTTTGTTGGTCTCGGTTAAAGATATCTCGCCAGGGGACTTCATCAACTTGTTCAATGTATTGACTCCCTTTCACTTCTACTTCAGTAAATGATGGGGCGGCGGATTGGGCTAAAGTCCGTAGTTTTTTGTCAAGTTGCTGGTACAGACTCTGTGTTAAAAACACATACACACCCGCACCAAATACACTTAAAATTGCCGCCATTACCATCAGGTAATACAACAGAAGACGCCAGCGCAAACCTTTAAACATCTGGTAATTAGTAATTAGTAATTAGTAATTAGTAATTAGGTAAGCATTCAGCCGTCAGCTGTCAGCTGACGGCTGACGTAATTAGTAATTGGTAATCGTTAACTGACCCAACTATACTTGATATCATTCGTTGCTTCACGAACGCCGTCAACTTACCCTACGGGAACGCCAAAGGCGAACAACCTGCCAACTTTCAACCTACCAACCTTAAACCTGCAACCTACCCTACGGGAACGCCAAAGGGAACCTTGGCCAAAAGGCCACGCGCTTCGCAGCAAAGCGGGACTTCGTCCATCGCGTTCAACCTGCCAACTTTCAACGGTAACAACTGAATAGTGGAATTATATCAAGTTCGGATAATTAGTTATAATCAAGCTTCCCTTCCTCTGAAAAAACATTGCATTGCCACTCGCTATGCCAAAAACCGTCACTGTTGAATCCCATTTGAGTTCGGAGGAACTCTACTCTCGTTACCGGGCGAGCACCTCGGAGGTGGAACGGGTGTCACTATCAAATCATCTGGTTACTTGCCGATGGGAAAACTCCAGCAACGGAAGCTCGAAGTTACTGGTTATAGCCGAATTTGGATAAACCCAACTTCTGCGACGTTATAACCAGCACGGACCAAATGCTTTGGGCGATCGACGACACTCAAATCCGGGTTCGCCAACTCAACTCAATGATCTACAACTTGCACAACTGTGGCAAGTCCTAACCGGACCGGCTCCTGATGGAGGGTTATGGAACGGTCGTTTGGTAGCGGATTGGTTAAGTGAATTGACAGGAGTTCGGATTAGCCGTTATCGAGGATGGGAATATCTTCGGGACATGGGTTATCGCGCTATAGTCCAATGACCCCAACATCAGGAAACTTCCGAACTCCCGCCAACAGCAGTGGAAAAAAAATGACCTTTAGAGCTGGCATATCTTCAAGCCAAATACCCGATCGCAGACATTGAGGTGTGGGGAATGGACGAACATCGTTTGGGGCTACTGCCAGTGATGCGTCGAGTCTGGACAGTTGAGGGGGAACAACCAATTGCCCAGGTCAAACATCAATAGAGCGTGGTTGCGGTGCGACCCCGGTCAGGTTTCCCGACAAGGGTGAATGCGCACCAAGAGAGTGGGTCTATGCTTTTGTTCACCCGGAGTCGGGAGAAACCTATTGGTGGCTTTTGCCATTTGTGAATACACAATTGTTCAACCCTTGTATTAGCAGATTTTGCCCGAGAATTTCAATGGGGTTTGAATAAACGAGTGCTACTAGTGCAGCGCGGCAGAAATACTTGAGCAGCTGCTGATAATGGTAAAATAGAAGGATGAACTGCTTACCTACTCGATGCTCAGCTTACCCTATTGTACTCTTCACAACTTGTGCTATGCCTGACCC
>NZ_JAAHHZ010000429.1:0-4061 GCF_010672005.1 Moorena sp. SIO4A5
TCTGATAACACCCCTGTGGATAACGAACTGCAAGATTTAATTCCCCACTTGCTCAAAGGGATCTTATCCTTAATCTGGCAACAGCGCTATGACTGGTTTTTTGGAATTGATATGGGCTACTATTACCACCCTAACCAAAGCGCGATAGTTCCTGACGCTTTCTTAAGTTTAGGAGTAGACCGGCGCAAAATTCGTCCCAAGGGTCGTCAAGGACGTTTAAGTTATGTGCTTTGGGAAGAAAACAACACCGTGCCAATTCTAGCCATCGAAAATGTCTCTCAAACCTACAATGGCGAGTACGACCAGAAAAAATTAGACTATGCCGAATTAGGATTCCTATATTATGTAATTTATGATGGCGACAGTTATTATCCACGCAAAGGGGAGCCCTTTGAGGTTCATCGCTTGGTAGATGGGGTGTATGTGCGTCAAAGCGGGAATCCAGTGTGGATGCCAGAAATTGGTTTGGGAATTGGTACAGAGTTAGGAAGTTATCAGGATTGGAGTCGGGAATGGCTTTATTGGTATGACCTTAACGGGAAACGGTATCCCTCCCCAGAGGAAAGAACTGAACAGGCTGAGCTGGAAGCAGCTCAAGAACGTCAACGGGCTATTCAAGCTGAGCAACGGGCTGCGGAAGCTGAACAGAACCTTGATGCTTTGAAAGCTCAACTAAAACAGCTGGGGATTAATCCTGAAGATTTTATGAATCGTTAGCTGGAAGAAGCAGCTAGTAATACCAAAATCCCCTTGATAATCTACTCTACAATCTAGTCCTTGAGATGCAGACGAAAATTTTTATAGCCACAACAACTGACCCACCCGATGTCTCAACCCAAAGTCTTCATAACTCGCCGCCTTCCTGATACCAGACTCGAACAACTCCACCAAATCGCCAATGTGGAAATCTGGCCAGAGCGTCAACCGCCTCCCTACGAGGTATTGCTCAACAAAGTTAAAGAAATCGATGGCTTACTGTGCCTACTCACAGATTCCATTGACCAACAAATCATCGAAGCTGCACCATCCCTCAAGGTAATCAGCCAATTAGCAGTAGGTTACGATAACATTGATATCTCTGCTGCCAGCATCCGGGGTATCCCCATTGGTCATACTCCTGGTGTTCTGACTGAGGCTACAGCTGACTTAGCCTGGACGTTACTAATGGCAACAGCACGGCGAATGATTGAAGCAGATAAATTTGTACGTGCTGGTCATTGGCAGACTTGGGAACCGACCTTATTGCTAGGACCAAACATCAGCGGTGCTACTTTAGGAATTGTTGGTTTTGGACGCATTGGTCAAGCTGTTGCTCGTCGTGGGCGAGGCTTTGATATGGAAATTCTTTATTACAGTCGGCATCGACGGGACTCAGAATTAGAACAATCCTTGGGTGTAAAGTATGCTGAATTCGACCTGCTCCTAAGGGAATCAGACTTTATTACCATTCACACTGCTCTGTCTGAAGAAACCTACCATCTATTTAGTACTCCCCAGTTTGAGCTGATGAAATCCTCGGCTATCTTGATCAACACCGCACGAGGAGCAATCGTAGATCCAGAAGCACTTTACCAAGCTCTGAGGAATGGTCAAATCGCTGCTGCTGCTCTGGACGTAACTAAACCAGAACCTATTCCCATGGATAGTCCGTTGTTGACCTTGGATAATTTGATCATTACTCCTCACATTGGCAGTGCAACTTATCAAACGCGATCGCAAATGGCTACGATGGCGGTGAATAATCTTATTGCTGGACTTTTGGGTAAGCCATTACCCTATTGTGTGAATCCACAAGTGTATTAGAATAATTCCGTTTCCTTGATTTCTAGGGTCTGTCTGCAAACTACTCGATCAAGAAAAGTAACGGGTAAGACAGTTGTAATTTATCATTGCTTGCCTTACTTCCCCTGCCTCCCTTGCCTGCCCTGCACCCAGTCAGCCGAGGATTTTTAGACACAAGCAGACATGCCCTAGCTTTTAGCAAACTGCCTGATATCGAACTCAAGTAAAAGAAATCTGTAGGTTTATAATTTCCGAACCTATCGGTGAGAAGTTTAAGAAATACCATAGCTTTCATGTCCAACCTGGGAATGTAGGCTATAACTCGCTGATTAAGATGTTTTGAAAACTTCTCGGGAGTGCAAATGACTGAAAATTCTTCTGAAAACCCCTTGTTTGAAAGCCCAGGCAGTAACAGTTCAAATCCTTCTGAGGCAGAACGTGCCCTGGAGCGTGAAGCTCAACTACCATCGACGGGATGGCAGCAGGAGGTGTCAAAGGGTCTCGAATACGGGCTGGAAGCGGCAGAGAGTATTAGCGATCGCACTATTCCCACCTTTTCGCGGGGTGAACTACCTCACTACGCTGGGATCAATACCTTTCTCAAAGCACCTTATCTCGAAGATGTTCGCCAGGTTGAGGGATACGATGTAGCCATTGTCGGGGTTCCCCACGACTCGGGAACCACCTATCGCCCCGGAACCCGCTTTGGTCCCCAAGGCATTCGCCGCATTTCTGCTTTGTACACCCCTTACAACTTTGAGTTGGGGATTGACCTACGAGAGCAAATTACCCTCTGTGACGTGGGAGATATTTTTACCATTCCAGCCAACAACGAAAAGTCATTTGACCAAATTTCTAAGGGCATTGCTCACATCTTCAGCTCTGGAGCGTTTCCAATCATTTTGGGAGGAGATCATTCCATCGGATTTCCTACTGTTCGGGGTATTTGTCGGCACTTAGGGGACAAGAAAGTTGGCATTATCCACTTTGATCGCCATGTAGATACCCAGGAAACCGACCTGGATGAGCGGATGCACACCTGCCCTTGGTTTCATGCAACTAATATGAGGAATGCTCCAGCCAAGAACTTAGTGCAATTGGGCATTGGCGGTTGGCAAGTACCTCGCCAGGGAGTCAAAGTTTGCCGGGAGCGGGCAAGTAATATCCTGACAGTAACCGATATCACTGAAATGGGATTGGACGCAGCAGTAGAGTTTGCCCTCGAACGGGCACTAGACGGTACCGACTGCATTTATATCAGCTTCGATATTGACTGTATCGATGCCGGTTTTGTTCCTGGTACAGGCTGGCCCGAACCGGGCGGACTCCTCCCCCGGGAAGCTCTGTATCTACTGGGCAAGATTGTTCAGCAGGCTCCTGTTTGCGGTTTGGAAGTAGTGGAAGTCTCGCCGCCCTATGACATCAGCGACATCACTGCCCTGATGGCAACTCGCGTCATCTGTGACACAATGGCGCACCTAGTGCTATCCGGTCAACTGCCGCGCCAGGAAAAACCCTCCTACATTCATCCAGAAGCGCAGCCGGAATTAGTAGAGTGGACTTGAAGGTGGATTTCAACAATGCATGAGACTGACATGACTAAGGCACTAATTGTGACCTTGCGCAATTGGTGGCAAGCACAGCCAGAGCGACCCAAAATTTCCTGTGTGCATCTGACAGTAGGCCAGTTCACTGGCGTCGAACCCGTGAGTTTGGAATTCGCCTTTGAAGCTCAAATTTCCAACACCTTTTTGTCTGGTGCCAAACTGGTGATTCAGGAAACTCCCTTAATTGCCTTTTGCCATCACTGTCAACAAGACTATCGGCCTGATATTGATAGTCAATACGCTTGCCCAGAATGTAAATCACCGATGGAAGACATTCGCTCTGGGCGAGAATTAAAGATTGACCGCCTTGAATACTGTGGCTCTGCTGTTGAACCCAATGCACCACAGCTTTGATGCAGCTCTGGAAATTAACCTGCTCCATGGAAGAAAGGCGTTGACCACAATCGCACCCAGGGCAAACCCATCTTTGAGTTGACAAATCGACTATTTTATGAGCTATACCAATAATATCAAGTCTGGTTGAATACCCATAATTAAGGGGCCCGGGCGCGGGGAGGGTGGGGAGGGTGGGAAGTGTGGGGAGATGGGGAGATGGGGAGATGGGGAGATGGGGGAGATTTTTATTAAGGGTAATTATCCTGACATGATGTCAGAGGACAATTATATGTCTACATGTAAAGTTATATTACGAAATGTAACATTTATGAGCGC
>NZ_JAAHHZ010000043.1:0-57706 GCF_010672005.1 Moorena sp. SIO4A5
CATTACGACTAATTCCTTCCAGTTTTTCTCTCTGGTCTGAAGTTAGAAAAACCATTACCCGACGACCTCTTCCCATATTATCCAGTTTGTTTTCTGTCTATTACACTATTTTAAGCTTGCCACGCCACTACCCAACTATTGCCTATTGCCTATTGCCTAAATTAATAATCACCCCCAGACCCATAGCGCCATGCTTCCAGCCAACGGTGGTAATAATATCTTGGTTTCGGTGGCAAAGTAGTCAACATGCCACTGAGTAATTTACCTGCTGGATACAAACTACTGTAAACGGCTAAATTACTATAATGAACCATCCAATCCAATAGCATGGTTAATCCTACTTGAGGAATCACTGGCACCACTAATCCTGGTTTAGTTAATGATGTCACAAATAGGGTTTTAGATAATCCTGAAAACTTCACTACATCTTGGAGGAAGGGCTTAAGCACATCATCTCCCAGGTTTGCCATGGCTTGGAATACACCAGTGAGTAATTGATTAATTTGATTTGGTGCTAGTTGTTGCTTGATGCCAACACTCATCGTCCGTTGAAACATCCAGGTTACCCCAATATTAGGCTGATAGGGTTGTAGTTGGGCTAAGGCATTGCGGTCTAGCAAATCATAATCTAAGGCTTCATGAATTCCGTTACTAAGACGCTTTAAATGTCTGACCATGGAACCAAATCCACCAAAACTGACTGGTGATTGCCCACCACTGCTATCCCCTATCGGTAAAATCCGATTCCAAGGCATTCTTAGGGGACTTTTTTGATAGGAAGGAAAAAAGCCAAATAGTACTCGTTTAAAGTCAAGTTGGGATAAGTCTACTCCCTGGTATTCTGGTAAGAGACGGAAGTATTCGTCACATAAAAATTCTAAACTAGGACGTTCGGGATTAGCATCTAAGTAAGTAAATAAATAGGTTGTTCTACCATCCCGGGCTGGAAATGCTTCCCAGAAATATTGACATTGATTTTGGATAGGAGTGAAGGATACTATCAAATCCCCCATGTCATTTTTAGGATAGCCTTGAGCACAGCTACCAACCACTAAACAAACCCCTTCTGGTTTCTGACCTTGCCTGACTTGCTTAACAATTGGGGAAAAATGTCCCATGGCATCTATCAGTAAGCGAGCCTTAAGTTCGGTTACAGGTTGAAGGTTAGTATCGGTTGAAGGTTGGAGGTTAGTGTTGGTTGAAGGTTGAAGGTTAGTATCGGTTGAAGGTTGGAGGTTAGTGTTGGTTGAAGGTTGGAGGTTAGTGTTGGTTGAAGGTTGAAGGTTAGTGTTGGTTGAAGGTTCGAGGTTAGTATCGGTTGAAGGTTCCAAGTTAGTATCGGTTGAAGGTTCCAAGTTAGAACTTTCAACCTTCAACCTTTCAACCTTCAACCTTTCAACCTTCAACCTTTCAACCTCCAACGGGTCAACCTTCAACCTTTCAACCTCCAACGGGTCAACCTTCAACCTTTCAACCTCCAACGGGTCAACCTTCAACCTTTCAACCTTCAACCTTTCAACCTCCAAAGGGTCAACCTCCAACTGGTTAACCTTCAACCCCATTGAGACGCCATCGGGATGAATAGTGGCTTGTGTAAAGGATGTCTTTTCAAAGAGCTTACCGCCAGCAGCTAAAAATTTGGCTTTGAGGGTATCGAGCAGAAAGACTGGGTCAACACCAATGTTGAGTACGTCCTTTACCAAGAAATCAGGACCCTGGAAAAAACTGATCCGAGCTGGGTTATACTCGGATGCGATCGCATTCTCTAATTCCGCCGTTGAGAGTAAGTCAAGTTCCAGGAATACCTCCAGTTCTTGGCGAGAGATATTCCACTCTTGGTCTCTACCGCGCAAAACCCCCCGTTCAACTACGGCAACTCGCCAGCCTCGCTGTTGTAGAGCAGCACCAATCAGAATTCCCAAGGTACCGCCACAGATTACTACATCCAAGTCTAGGGTGCCTAATCCCTCTTCGGTTTCTGTAATCACCTCTGGGATTGGAGTTGTGCCATCTCGTAAGGCTTTCCAGACTTTGTCAGCACTGCGCAGGCGTCCGAGAACATCACCAGGTAACTGGGATAGGATTTGTTCGGTTTGACTCATGGATGTTGGTTGGTCGTTAGATGCTAAGACTTTCTCTGTTTTATTTTAAATTGCTCCATCACAAGGCTTAGAGGCTGATGCGATTGACCGTAGGTCACGCTACGCGATCGCACTTAAGCATTCAGCTATCAGCTATCAGTTATCAGCTCAAGGCTGACCACTGACCACTGACGGCTGACCGCTAAATACTTGCAATCGCACTTGCCTAAATTAGGGTACCATTAATGCTATTTATTACTAATAAATTTTAGAGGTTATCACCTTCAAGTTGGGCAAATATTATGACCCTATTCAGCCTTTATTATCAGCACTATTGCATAGGTATATCAATAATATTGATATTAAGGCTGCCTTATTGATTCTTTGGTTTCCCCTGAGTGGGGATTGCCCATCTTATTAATTGTTAATTTAATTGTTAATTATTGTTATAACTTTGACACCCTGGGGTTTGACCGAGTCACCCCTCTTAGCTTACGATAATATCTGGCTCAACGCCATACTGAGAGGAGAAACACTTTGAAAAAAATACTAATTGCGATTCTGCTAGTTTTCGCTTTAATAACCTTCAGCTTCCCTGATTCCGCTTTAGCTGCTGGTAATCCAGCTAACGGGAAAATCGTATTTAACGCTAACTGCAATGCTTGTCATATGGGCGGCAAAAATGTAGTCAAGCACGAGAAAACGCTGAAGAAGGAGGCCCTGAAGAAATATCTGAAGGACTATGACGCGTCTCCTACTAAAGCTATCATCAAACAAGTAACAAACGGCAAAGGAGCTATGCCTGCCTTTCGTGGTCGTTTAAAACCCGCCCAAATTGAAGATGTAGCTGCTTATGTTTTAGACCAGGCTGATAAGTGGTAGGCTGCATTTAGTGACTAGTTTTTAATCAATCATCCCGTAGGGTGCGTTAGGCGCGGCGTAATCAACTCCCAACAGTTGAGAGTTTACGTCAGGAGCGCCGTAACGCACCAGCCATGAATATTTCGAAATTAATTAAGGTAAGCATATGCGCTATGCGCACGCGTGCGCGTTCAGCAGTCAGCCGTAACTTTGGGATAGACAGAAGGATAACGATTTCAGCCCTAACCTTCATCGTGCCAAGGCATCGCCACTAAACGAAAACCCACATGATTGGTTCCTGTATCAGGAGCTTGGGACTCTCGTGCTTCAGGACGATAACGGCTACAATAATTTCGGGCGCAGAGGAAAGATCCGCCTTTAATTACATGGAGTGCCCCTTGATCAGGCTTTTCCGGATCGAAACTACTCCCTTGATCCGGTCCCAATGGATTGAGGCTGCGATCTTTCCCCCTATGACCCACACCATACCAATCTGCGGTTAATTCCCAAACGTTGCCCAGCATATCGTAAAGACCGTAACCATTGGCAGAGAAGGATTCGACCGGGGCAGGACCGAGATAGCCATCGGCTTTGGTGTTGAAGAAGGGGAAGAAGCCTTGCCAGGTGTTGGCTTTGTGAGGGGCATATTGTTCACCAGGGATCGAGGTATCAGTGTCAAGACCACCCCGTGCTGCATATTCCCATTGGGCTTCGGTGGGGAGCGTTTTACCCATCCAATCGGCATAGGCAACCGCATCTTCATAGGCAATGTGAACAACAGGGTAGTTGTCAAAACCTTTAATGGTGCTGTCGGGTCCGTAGGGATGTTGCCAATTAGCACCAACAACCCAATCCCACCAGCTTAAATAAGCTACTTGTTGGATACCCCGTGCAGGGGGCTGAAACACCAGGGAACCGGGCTGTCGTTGCGCTTCGCTTAAGCCAGGGAATTGGTCTTTGGCCAGGGGACGTTCGGCAACGGTGAGGTAGCCTGTAGCTTGGACAAATGCTTGATAGTCGGCGTTGGTAACTTCGTGGCGATCGATGCAAAAACTATCCACGGTCACATCAACAGCAGAACGCTCTGAGGGATAGTAGGTGTCGGACCCGATCGTAAAGGTTCCCCCAGGGATCGACACCATACCTTCAGGACAGGGAGAATCGGCAAAAGCCAAAGGTGACGAAGTCAAGACGGTTGGGAAGAGGAAGAGGAGGGAGACCGCCAGCAAAATGCCAACAAGATCACGAGTTAAATTCTTCTGAAGCAAAGAGAAAAACATGGATATTGAAGAAGAGTAATCTAAGAGGGGGGTCGGGGCGATCGCAGAGCGGTTGAAGAGTTTCGTTTTAGTTCGGGCGATGAGATGATTGACACTCCCCGGTCTAAAGACGCGGGGATTCTTCGCTCAACGATCCGGCTTGCTGAACCTGGCCGAGACCAAGAACAGTAGAGGTCAGATCTCCCGAAGCGTTGGGATCCAAGATCCAGGTTCCGGTGTGCCCCACCGTACCCAAGGCTTTTTTAAGAATATTGACTGCGGCGTTGTGGTCTCGGTCTAATTTACAACCACACTTACAGACATGAGTCCTAGTAGATAGTGACTTCTTGACTACTTCGCCGCATTCTGAGCAATTTTGACTGGTATAGGCGGGATTTACTGCAACCGTCACCTTCCCAAATTTAGTGCCAAAATGCTCCATCCATTTTCTAAATTGATACCAACCTGCATCATTAATAGACTTAGCTAGGCAGTGGTTTTTAACCAAGTTTTTGACTCTTAAATCTTCATAGGCGACCAGATCGCTAGATCGGATTACGCAACGTGCTAGTCTCTTGGCATGTTCTTCACGCTGCCTACTTATTTTAAGGTGCTGTCTACCTAGTCTGTTAATTGCTTTTCTGCGATTGGATGAGCCTTTCTTTCTCCGGGAAACCCGGCGTTGATAGAACTTAAGACGTTTCTCTCCCGTTCTGTAAAAACGAGGATTTGATTCAGTTTTTCCAGTCGAATCAGTATAGAACTCTTTTAGTCCAACATCCAGGCCGACAGCTATTCCAGTTGGTTCTAATTCTTCTTTGATGTCAACTGAAACACAAAACTGAACGTAGTATCCATCCGCCCGACGGACTATCCGAACCCGCTTAATCTGTTTTTGGTCAAAACGCCATAAGTCCCATTTACCTTTAAGTTTAAGCTTTCCGATGCCCTTCTTATCACTAAACGTGATTGACTTTTTGTCAGGGGACAGCTTCCATCCAGACTGCTTGTATTCGACGGAACGGCAGTGTTTTTGGAATTTAGGAAAGCCTTTCTTTCCGGGGATCTTTTTCTTACAGTTATCAAAGAACCGAATAATTGATGACCAGGCTCTTTCTGCGCTAGACTGACGAGCTGTAGAGTTCAATTCATTGGCAAAAGGAAATTGCTTAGCTAGGACTGCACTATATTTATTGAGGTCAAATTTATTAACCCCTTTATTGTCCATCCAATATCTAAGGCAACTATTGCGGATAAATTTAACCGTCCGAATAGCTTCATCAATAGCAGAGTATTGATGTTTCTTTCCTTTTGCCTTAAACTCTAAAATAATCATCAGATTCGACCTTAACTGTAACTATTTTAATCTAGCACTCTCAGACTAAAACATCAAATTTAGCCTGAGATTTTGTAGGCGGCTAAAGCCGCTGTTCGCTTTCATCCCCGGTCTAAAGACACGGGGTTTTCAGCGTTTCGATCCTTTATAAGGGTGAGCAATGCCCACCCTACTAACAGTTTGGTACTCGGACTTCCATCCCAAAACCCGATCGAGATGATTTTGGGATGGGTGTGATGCCGAGAGGCATATAGAAATACCTCCCGACATCCTAATTTAATGGCTAGCCATCTAACTCAACTGTCACTTATCGGTAACCTCCTGAATGATTCGGTTCCAGAAGTCTTCGTTACTCATATCTTCGGAAGCTTGGTAGGGCTCCAATGCCGAGTATAAGTTGACTTCAACCTTGTCGATCTTCCCGTCGAACTCAAAGGGAGCGCGATCGGCATAGTCTAGGGAAACCGGAGCCCCCAGATCCGTGCCGACATCGAAGGTTTCACTGGCACTGAAGGCTCCCATGACGATTGTTTCGATAGTGGTTCGGTCCACTTCATCACCATCCACTCGTATAACCACTTCACCTGGGTCATCGAAACTCTCGATGGTTGTTTCTACTTCAATGGTGTGATGATCGGCAGAGAGCGGTGCATCTGATGCAGCCTTATAACGATCTAAGAGCAGCATATTGTACTCGTACTTGAGAATTCCGTTGTCCATAAACAAGCTCACACCGCCACCGGAACCTCCCAAGGCATAGATAACGCCGGAAGCCAAAGGATTTTCACCCAGATCGACATCAATCGTAACCAGGTTGCTTTCACGACCTAGACCCGGTGCAGTGAATTCAGGCATACGAGTTGTGCTTTCATCAAAGACCCAGCTACTGTAGGGACTCCCGATCCGCTCTTCGGGATGAGTGTTGATGTACAGGCCGCCCCCAATGGGGAATGCCAAATTCTCTTCTGCTTCTTCCAAGAACAGTTGTTTCATTACCTCCAAAAGCTCTGGCTCCTGAGCGGCCAGATCGTGCATTTGAGTGAAGTCCTCGGTAATGTGATACAGTTCCCAAACATCCTCATTGGGATCCCAGTCAAGGAAGCCCTCTGCTGATTCAGCTATATTCCAGGGGATCTGAGGACCGAAGGTGCAGGCATACCAGCCATCGATATAGATGCCTCGGCTGCCGCTGTTCTCGAAATACTGAACATTCTTTCGATCCTCTGCGTTGGCATCGTCGAAGGTGTACTTCATGCTAATCCCATCGAGGGGTTTTTGCTTGAAGCCGTAAACCTCTTCAGGGGGGGTAATGCCCAGGATCTCGTAGATAGTTGGAGCGATATCGTTGACATGGTGAAACTGAGACCGGGGGGTTTTGTCGGGGGTGATGCCATCGGGCCAGGAGATTACCATCGGGTTGCGGGTACCACCGAAGTGGGAAGCAACTAGCTTGGTATAACGGAAGGGGGCATCCCCTGCCCAGGCCCAAGCGGCGTGGTACATGTTTTCGGTTTTTGGGGTTCCCAGGGCATCAAGTCCGCCTAGTTCGTCGAGAGCATCAAGTTGCTCCTCGATCGTACTGGGAATTAGATTCTGGGCAAGAAATTCGCTGATAGTGCCCTCCTGACCTTCGGCACTGGCTCCGTTGTCACCAACAATATAAAAGACGATGGTATTGTCGCGAATGCCCAGATCGTCGAGTTCCGAGATCACCTTACCAGCCTGGGTATCCACATGTTCGAGAAACCCTGCATAGACTTCCATCAACCGCCGTTGGAAGTCACGTTCCTCATCGGGAATCTGATCCCATGCTGCCATGTCATCAGGCCGAGTAGCTAGCTGCGCATCTTCTGGAATCCAGCCCAGGGCTTTCTGGTTGTTAAAGACCCGCTTTTGGTACTCGTCCCAGCCGTCATCGAATTTACCCTTATACTTATCTGCCCATTCCTTGAAGATGTGGTGAGGACCGTGGACTGCCCCTGGTGCCCAGTACATCAAGAAGGGTTTGTCGGGAGAATAGGAACGGTGGTGGCGCATCCAGGCGATCGCTTTATCCGCCATGTCTTCACTGAGGTGGTAAGTCTCGTCGTGGGGCGGCTCTATGGGGTTGAGGTTCTCATAGAGGCGCGGCTCATACTGAGAGGTTTCCCCCGCAAGGAAGCCGTAGAAATAGTCGAAACCATGCCCGGTCGGCCAGCGATCGAATGGACCCATAGCTGTGGTCTCATTAGCTGGGGTATTGTGCCATTTGCCAAAGGCAGAGGTTTTGTAGCCGTATTCCCTCAAAACTTCGGCGACCGTGGCAGTGGTCTTGGGAATAACCCCCAGGTAACCATCCCAGTCCACCGCAAATTCTGCGATCGTACCTGATTGGGCTCGGTGGTGATTGCGCCCCGTTAAGAGAGCGGCGCGGGTGGGCGAGCAGATGGCAGTAGTGTGAAAGGTGTTATAGGCAATCCCTTCATCCCACAGACGGCTTAGGGTCGGCATGTGGATCTCGCCACCAAAGGTGTCAGGCTGCCCGAAGCCCACATCATCCAGCAGGATAATCAGGATGTTGGGGGGATTTTCGTTGGGTATATAGTTCGGTTCCTCGCGCCGGATCATGGTGGTGGGCTCGTCCAAAGTCGGTCCGGCAACGCTGGCTGATGGCACTGGCGGGAATGGCAGGGTCGAGCCATCAGCAGTTTGTGCCAAGACAGGGGGAGTAATACTTCCCAATAGGAGAGAGATGGCGATCGCAAATATCGCGATCGCTCTCAACATTCGGTTTAAAAAATCCTTGAAAAACATGGTTAAAACCTTGTAAAAAGGAATAACAAAATCTCGATCTCAAGCTTCCATCCCAAAACGCGATCGAGATGATTTTGGGATGAGTGGAGGGAGTCAATTACTTCTACATTAGACCTCTTGCATAAATGCAAAAATGGATCCAAAAATGGGACCGAAAGTATTGGTCTTACCTAGCCAAAATAGACTTTTGCAAGAGGTCTATTTTTTTGCTATTCGGAAATTGACTTTGCCGACATTTCCTAGCTTAGGGGTAAGCTATCTCTGTGGATAATCAAAAATTCCAACTTTCTCAGCTATAAGATAGAATTAACTAATTTTCCAACAACTATAACTTTTCCTTATACTTGGTGGCAGGGTAAGCGCAAGAATCAATAAGCTGTGGCTTATTGAGAAAAAAGCTAGCTCATTCTCAACAAATTAACTCTATTGCGAGTACAGTTCTAGGAGATTATAGGGCTTTCAAACCACGATCAACCGATATCTAACCAATGCACATTATGAGCCATTTTTTCTTGGGCTTACCCTGCTGGTATAAATCCCTTTCCACAAAAGCATTCCCACTACCCACACTTAAAATCGGTTTACTGTAGTCATAGTCAACCAAAGATTTAATTCTGGTGGTAATAAACTTGCGGTATTGGGGAATGTAGATACTAGGAGTGATGGAATCCTGGTAGGCTTTCCCTTCTTCCCAAAGATCATAAATATTCTGACCCTCCTGCCTCGGTTTGGGGCGTTGCTGAATTAAGGAATGAATCCGCGATCATCTGGTTTTATTAAAGCCCCCGTTGGTCCCCCAACTTTGGGGGACGCAAGAAAGTTTTGTTCCCCCCAGAATTGGGGGGCTAGGGGGGCGCAACCATACCCAGAATCAGCAACGCCCGGTTTGGAGTAGTAATTTTCTGTAGATACCAAAGTTTCCGGATTCATTGCATTTAATAATTTTGTAGCTGAACTGTGGGTGAATGGAATAAGCTTAGACGCACACACATTGCACTTTTTTGTTTTTGACAGCCTTATAGGTAAAGAAATCAGCAGCAAACATGAATGCGTCTAAGCTTACAATGCAATTAGCTACTTCAACGGAGAGTTAGTGGTGAATATGGGCATTGCCATGCTGAAGTAGATTCTTCAGGAGGAGGTTCAAGGTCTATGGTCACCTTCTTAATTGTACCTGTGAACTCAAAAGGTAACCGATCCTTATAGTTATGAGTTACTGGTGAGAGTAAATCCATCCCTACATCTTGAGTTTCCAGAGAATATCGTGCAGGTACGGTTTTTTCGATGGTGTCAATAGTAGTAAATACATTACCCTCATTATCATCCATTAAGAGAGTAACCTCACCTCCATTACCCTCACCGTCTCCATAAGTTCCTGAGTACAGGAAACAGAATGTCAGCTTGACATTATCACCAGTGAGAACATTGTTTTGAGACACAATATCATAGTGATCGCCAAGGTAGTTTAGAGTATAGTAAAGTTTGTTGTTCAGGATGTAGAAGCTATAGCCTCCCGTCTCTCCACCGAGGGCCAGGAGTACACCTTCAGCGCCTTCCTCAGGAATCATTACCTCAGCAGTAACTTGATGAGATTTGTTTTTCACATCTGGTGCTGTCCCTTCTGGCAGTCGAACCGCGCCTTCATAGAAATCGAAATGATAGCGTCCTGCAGTAAAACTGGGACGTAAACTAACATCACCTCGTTCAACAAAGCGATCGTCCAGAGGAAAAACATTATACTTACCTCCCTCAACGAGGAATAAGTCTTTGAGTTCCTCTAATTTATCAAGATAATCATCTTTTTCTTCTTCCTCCGATTTGGATAAGTCTTTGCCTTGAGAGAAATCAGTCTTTAAATCGTACAGTTCCCACTCATCTTCATCGAAAGGTTTAAGAGGTTCATCGCCAACTGGTTTTGCATGCACAGTTGATGCCATCCATTCGTGTTCTCCTTCATCCTTGTAGATGCCTCGATTCCCAAACATCTCAAAATACTGAGTTTTATGAGTACCTTCAGCACCTTCTCCATCATAATCATCATCAAGTATCTTACCAAAACCAAAGGTATAGGCTAAACTCACCCCTTCTATCGGCTGCTGCTGGATGCTGTTAACGATCTCTGGTTCCTGAATCCTAGTTACTTCCAGAATTGTCGGTGCGATATCAATAACATGGTGAAACTGGTCTCGGATCTCCCTTTTGTCTGGAGTCGGGGGAATAACCTTTGGCCATTTAATAATCATGGGATTGCGAGTACCGCCAAAATGGGAAGCTACCTCTTTTGTCCATTGGAAAGGTGCATCCGTAGCCCAAGCCCAGCCAACGGAGTATCCTGGCGAGTTTCCCTTTCCACGCATACCCCACTCCTCTGCACACTCCTTGATTTCTTCAAGAGTAATCTCAGGGCCGAGTCCGTTAAGATTTTTCATGGTGTTGCAAGTTCCATACACACCACCGCCTGCTGAACCACCGTTGTCACCCACGATATAGACGATCATGGTGTTTTCTACTTCCTCTTCAGGAATAGCATCAAGGACACGACCGACCTCTACATCAGTGTATTCTAGAAAAGCCGCATAGATTTCCATCTCCTTTGCTAATGCCGCACGTTCGCTGTCGTCGAATTCTGTATCATCATCCCAAGCAGGTATTCCTTCTGGGCGAGGGGTAAGTACAGCATCAGCAGGAATTATACCGGGAGTTTTCGCAGTTTCACCGTTAATGCCCTTCTGACGATTGAAAATTTTCAAACGCTCTACGTCCCAACCGTCATCAAAATCACCTTCGTAATTATCGCGATAATCATCTGGTGGTTGGTGAGGTGAATGGGTAGCACCGGGAGCAAAGTAAAGGAAGAAAGGGCGATCGGGTGCAATTGAATGCTGATTGTTCATCCAAGCAATTGCTTTATCGGCAAGGTCATGGGTGAGGTTGTAGTCTTCTCCATCACTGGTTTTGGCTGGTGCATTGATTGGGTTCTGATTTTCATACAGTGCTGGAAACCATTGGTCTGTTTCTCCACCAATAAATCCGTAGAAGTAATCAAATCCCAAACCATTAGGCCAGCGGTCAAAGGGACCAACCATACTGGTTTGGTTATCAGGAACATTGTGATTTTTACCGAACCAAGCTGTGCTGTAGCCATTTTCTTGGAGAACTTCGGCAATGGTGGCTGTGCTTTTGGGAATCAAGCCTTTATAACCAGGATAACCTGTTGCCAGTTCCTGAACCACTCCACTGCCCACCGAGTGGTGATTGCGTCCTGTTAGTAGAGCCGCACGAGTTGGCGAGCAGAGGGCAGTTGTGTGGAATCGATTATAAGTTATCCCTTCGTCTGCTAGCTTCTCCAAAGTTGGTGTTTTAATCGAGCCACCAAAGGTTTCTGAGGAACTAAATCCCACATCATCCAAGAGGACAAGGACAATGTTAGGTGCATTTTTTGGGGCTTCAGGGGATTCCATAATTGACTTATCTGGCTCCCCGGAAGTTTCGTAAGTGACACCAATTTGACCCTTAAATTCTGGGTCTGGTTGGGGCAAAATTTCCTGAGCCAAGGCTGGCGGTACCAATACTCCTAGGGAAAAGATCGCCACAACTAGGAGATTGAGTAATCTTTTAAGTTTCAGAACAGTTTTCTTCATACACTTAGTGCTGTTAACATTTGAGGTTTTCATTAGTTAACTCTTTGTTGACATCCTCTCCGGCCTGGAGGCAGCGTGATAGATCACATCTGGTTTCGCAGGAGCAGCATTCGATGTCAATGGCCATAATCGCATCAGGGTGGGTCATGCCCACTCTGTTGTGCTATGGGGTAAGTCAAAGACCTCAAGTTCACTTTAGTGGTAAGGTATCTCTGTGAATAATCAAAAATTCCAACTTTCTAAGCTATAAGATTTAAATAACTAAGTTTCAAATTGTATTAGTTTTGCTTATAGTTGGTTGGATTATTTTTTTGATAGAGTGGTGCTTAAATGATTTTGTTAATTGATACCAACAATAGTAAAACTACCCAAGCTGAGGATGATCCTGGGACAGGCAATCAGAATATTTTATCCAAATCCTTTACAGATGTGGATAGTTTCAAAGAGTTTTTTGAGTATCAAAATAAGGAAATAATACAACTCAGTCCCGGTCCTCTTCAAGCTGAGTTTTTGTCGATTCAGGTTGGTAACTTATATTTCGTCTGTAATCAGGCGAACCAAGGGATTCAATTTTCGGGTGAGGGGGGAAAGGAATACATATCTTTTGCGATACTTTGGTCTGAGAATGAAAAGGAATATTACTCTTTCCGTCACCCTGTGGAGCCTCAAAGGACTATTTTTGGTTTCAATAACAAGGAAGCAGACGAAATCTTTCCTCAAGGTGCAACCTTGACACACATTATAATGCCTGTTAAAACGTTTGATACTTATGCAGACCAACTACAACGCCACGATCTAGACGAGAATTTCCGGAGTAAAAATCATGTGAATTTGCTACCAACGGGGATGAACGAAATTAAAGATTACCTGAAAGAACTTGTTTGGTTAGCATTACACAAACCTACTTGGTTACAAAAACCTCACATTGAAAAACTCGTTGCTGATGATTTCCTTCCTTTGTTGATTAGTAATATTCCCACTAAGTTAAATTCCAAGTGTTTTCTCAAACCTTCCCGAAGAGCAAAGTTGATTGCCCAAGCTGAAAAAGAAATGTTAGCCAACTTAGACAAACCTCTGACCTTAAAACAGCTAGCTCAAAATTTAGGGTCTAGCAGTTCTGCCTTATCTTATGGTTTTCAGGACTTATTTGGCTTGAGTCCCATGCGCTATCTCAAGGTACGACGACTTAATGCAGTGCGAGAATGCTTGAAGGCAAGCGAACCAGAAAGTTGTACCATAGCCATCGTTGCTAGTGAATTTGGGTTCTACAGTCCTTGTCATTTTACTAAAGATTACAAAGCTATGTTTGGGGAGTTACCTTCAGAGACATTGCGAAACACTGCAAACTAAGCCTTGAGTATCGAGGGATAAATATAGCAATTATCATAGCTATGAGGTCTACAATTTCGGGATTTTAGGGAATCGGGAATCGGGAATCGGGAATCGGGAATCGGGAAAGAGAGGGGAGTGTGGGAGGTGTGGGGAGTGTGGGGAGATGGGGAGTGTGGGGAGTGTGGGGAGATGGGGAGATGGGGAGATGGGGAGATGGGGAGTGTGGGGAGTGTGGGGAGATGGGGAGATCTCACAGGGGTAGGTTTTGATTAAGGGTAATTATCCTGACATGATGATATCAGATGGATTTACCAAGCTGGCCAATCGGTTTGGTAGGCACTGCCTACCTTACACCCTACACCCTACACCCTACACCCTACTCCCTACACCCTACTCCCTACTCCCTACTCCCTACTCCCTACTCCCTGGAAAATGCTATAGATTTGACGGCAACTTGGTATAATTTTCTAAAAATAGCAAAATTAAAAACAGTACAAGCTCTTTAACTAGATGTCAATCATGAAAATTGATCATGTTCATTTCTATGTTAGAGATGCTACAGTTTTTTCTGATTGGTTAGTCAACATTCTTGGCTTTCAACGGGTCGCTAGTGGCAGTAGTCACCATACCTACACAGAAGTTGTCAAAAGTGGCTCAATCACTTTTGTTATCTCTTCACCTCTGACATCAACAAGTCCTATTGCTGAGTTTTTGCGTCTACATCCTCCTGGGGTGGCTGACATCGCTTTTCTTGTAGAAGACCTCGAAGCAGTGATTGAGAATGCGATCGCTCAAGGAAACCAAGTGGTAAAATTACCTCAGGAGCAATTGCAAAGACAGGGACGGCTAAAGTGGAGTAAAATCCCCTCCTGGGGTTCTCTGGTTCATACCCTAGTTGAGCGGGATGGCATCTGTGAGGAATCCTTTTTCCCGGCTCAGTTGAACTGGATCACGAATACTGCTGATGGTAAGGTACCCTCCCTTAGTAGAGAGGCAAACCAGGTCAATAACAATCCTCAGACCATGTTCACCACCATTGATCATGTGGTACTTAACGTAGCTGCTGGTGAGTTAGAACGGGCAGTAAATTGGTATCAACACGTGCTGGGATTTTGCCCACAACAAATATTTTCTATTAAGACACAACAGTCTGGTTTATACTCTCAGGTCATGGTTGATTCCACTGGTGAGGTGCAGTTGCCCATCAATGAACCAACGTCTGCTAATTCCCAGATTCAGGAATTTCTAGATTTCAATGGTGGACCAGGAATTCAGCATATTGCTCTTAGAACTAGCAATATAGTAGAAGCGATCGCTCAACTCCGTGGTCGAGGTTTGCCGTTTATTGAAGTTCCTTCCAGCTACTATAGGGAGTTGCGGCAAAGACCAGGGGGCTCTAATTTACCTTTACCAACAGCAGAATGGGAAGAAATTGCTACCAGACAAATTTTAGTAGATTGGCAGCAAGAGTTTCCCCAAGCTTTGTTACTTCAAACCTTCACCCAGCCCATTTTTGGCAAGCCTACGTTCTTTTTTGAAATCATTGAGCGCCGCTTTCAGGCCAAGGGCTTTGGAGAAGGGAATTTTCGTGCTTTGTTTGAAGCCATCGAGCGGGAACAGAACAAGCGAGGAGCTTTAGGAACTGGTGAATTATCCAGGTGAATTCAAGCTATTCCAGCTCGATCCCTTTTTCCTGCAATTTGGCTAAAAGGGCTTGCATCTGTTGTCGTTCCTGAGCCAACAAGGCTTCAGCTTGCTCTGCTCTCGATTCAGCTTCTTGCTTCCCTTGGGCTAACTCAAGATAGGTAGCAAAAGGCTTGCCATCCGGTCGATAGATCTGGAGTTGTGTACCACTCATATCAAACCGAATCCCCAATCTCGGACTCACCCAATCGCTGATCGAGTCAATCACCTCTAACTTACCCTGATTACGCAGCCAGCCACTCAAGTCCACTTTATCTGGGTCATAGAGATAATACTCTTCAACCCCATAGCGGTCATAAAATGCCAGTTTTTTGGCCATTTCGGTGAGGGTGTTTCCTGGAGAGAGTATCTCAAACACCACTTGTGGGGGGATATTATCTTCTTTCCACTGTAGATAGGAACTACGATCACCTTTGGGTCTACCAAAGATCACCATCCCATCAGGAGCAGTACAAATTTTATTATTGCCTTCTACGGGATACCACAGTAAGTCTCCTACCACCAAGACATTAGGGTCATCCTGAAACAGGGCATCTAAACCGCCTTGAATTGTGACAATCCAGCGAAACTGTTTAGTATTGTCTGACATCGGTTTTCCATCACGTTCGGGGTAGATGACGTCTAGTTTAGTCGGAGAAGATAGGGGTGCAACCATTGCTTGACCTCTGTTATAGTGTTCAGATTCTTGACGGTTGACGGTTGAGTGTTAAAGGTTTTGGAAAAACCCATCAACTATTATTTCTTCCAAGGAAACTTGGTACCCATCTCAGTTAGAGCAGAAAATACTAGATACAGGATGAGTAGACCAACAGTAGCTAGAAACAAAACGATATCATTATCCATAAAATTAAGGGAATCGGGAATCGGGAATCGGGGAGAAGAATTTAGGCCAATATAACCAAAAAATTAGTTGATATAATTATACTAAATAAAGACTCCCTAGCATTCAGCTGTATGCTGAATGCTTACACCACTAATGAAGCTTCCTGTTCTCTTCAACAGATAACAATTGGTCAAGCCAACCCTGAAACTCTTCTACAGAAGCAATAGTAATTCCTTGTCGAAGCAAAGTTTTCAAGACAGAGACCGACTTAATCTGGTTAATTGTCTCAACCAACTCCCTTGGCAAATCCTCAAATCGTACCTGAAGCACTTCCAAAAGAGTCTCTCGACTAGTTTGGAGAATGCCTTCTTCCATCCCCTCTTTACGAGCAAGGCGCTCTATACTGGTAACATAGGGCATTGTGCTTTCTTCCTCAAAACTGCTGTTCTTGCTCAAGAGACAGCAATTGGTCAAGCCAACCCTGAAACTCTTCAACAGAAGCAATAGTAATTCCTTGTCGAAGCAAGGTTTTCAAGACAGAGACCGAGTCAATCTGGTTAATTGTCTCAACCAACTCCCTTGGCACATCCTCAAATCGTACCTGAAGCACTTCCAAAAGAGTCTCTCGACTAGTTTGGAGAATGCCTTCTTCCATCCCCTCTTTACGAGCAAGGCGCTCTATACTAGTAACATAAGGCATTGTGCTTTCCTCCTCAAAACGTCTGACTTGCTGTTTAAACCCAATCTGAAAGCTATCCGGTAATGTCATCATCCAGTCGATGAGCCGGAATAATTCTAGGATATCTTGTCTACTATACCCTCGTTGATAAAGACTCTTGGCAATGCTTAATTTGCCCTGATACCGTCCCTCGGGATTTTGAACAGTTTGCTGAGTGGTGCGATGTGCAGCCACAATCACAGCAAAAGGATTAGTGCTTTGTTCTAGTTTAGACAGCTGATAATCTAACAGCTTAGCTACTGGAAACTGCAATAAAACTCGACAACCCCAAATCTCGTAATTGTATTCAGTTGGTCGCCAAGACTCTTCATCATCAGCGAGAACAGCTAAACTGACTACCTTCCGTCGATACATATCAAAGATGCGATAGTTGTAGACGTACATCCTTTCCGCAAAGACTGACTGAGCCTGACTCTGTACTTCCACATGAATCAGTACCCACGTTTCTTCACCGTCTTGTCGCCAAACTTTGACCAGTTTATCGGCTTCCCTGCTGCCAATTTCTGCATCTCGAGCCACCTGTTGGAATTCTGTATCAAGAAATTCATAGCCTCTTTCCCAGTCAATGTTACGGTCAATCTCGGGAAAAAAGAATGCCATGAAGGATTCAAAATAGATGGAAAGCGCTTCTTTCCAGGGATTATCGTAATCGGCTCTTGGATTGGTCATTGAGTATGATCAAGCTGAATTATGCTATCTTAGCAAAGCCCTTGTCAGCCAATTCCTGTTTAACATTTTTAAAAAACGTTGCAGACGCGATCGCAAAGCGGTTCCAAACGAACTTCGCAAAACGGTTCAAAAGGAACATCCCTAAACCGGTTCTCATAATAATAAGGTACACAAGATTGTTTCCCGATTCCCGATTCCCGATTCCCGATTCCCGATTCCCGATTCCCGATTCCCTCCTAAACCCTCAAACGCCTTTCAATCCCATTTTCCCAACAATCACACATCTCCTGAACTGTCATCTCAATCACACACTGACCATTTCCTACCAGTACTCGTAAACCAGCATTTTCCCCTTGAACAACACCCAGTTGTTGCCAATATCCTTCATCCCCCAACTGTTGCTGTAGATAAGATTCCCAACTTGTTTCCTGTTGAGGACTCACAGAAACCAGAATCCGACTCCCCCCCTCACCAAATAGCACCTGATCCCAGCGCAGGTCTAACGACTCGGAGCTATAGCCTAGAGTAATGTCTGCCCCCAACTTACCTGCGATACAGGATTCAGCCAAAGCCACCACTAATCCCCCTTCAGCACAGTCATGAGCAGAATTTACCCAACCTTGACTGATACCCTCTCGCGTTACCGTTTGGATACGACGCTCTAAATCAAAATCCACTACTGGTGGCTTGCCCGCAACCATGCCATGAATCGTTGCCAGATACTCCGAAGCGCCTAATGTAATTTGGGATTTAATTTGGGATTGACTATTGTTCCAGTATTTAGTCCCCAATCCTAATAAATAGATTAAATCCCCTTCAGCTTGCCAACCTTGACCACAGGTTTTAGTAATATCAGCAACTAATCCCACCATCCCCACCACTGGCGTCGGGTAAATCGACTGAGGATTGCCGTCACTATCAATGGTTTCGTTATACAAGGAAACATTCCCCCCAGTCACAGGAGTGCTCATTTCCCGGCAAGCCTCTGCTATTCCTGCACAAGCAGAGGCCAGTTGCCAGTAACCCACAGGCTTTTCAGGAGAACCAAAATTCAGATTATCGGTTACTGCCAAAGGTTCTGCACCCACACAGCTGAGATTCCTTGCTGCTTCTGCTACCACAGCCTTTGCCCCTTCATAGGGGTCAAGATAAACATAACGGGAATTACAATCCACCGTTGCCGCCACACCACCAGACGAGGTTACAGGTTGAAGGTTGGTTTCAGGTTGAAGGTTAGTAGGTTGAAGGTTAGCAGGTTGAAGGTTAGTTTCAGGTTGCAGGTTAGCAGGTTTAAGGTTAGCAGGTTTAAGGTTAGCAGGTTTAAGGTTAGTTTCAGTTGAACCTTGGCCTTTCGGCCACGCTTCGCGAACAACATTCAACCTGTCAACATTCAACCTTTCAACATTCAACCTTTCAACATTCAACCCTTGTGGGCGTAACCGAATCACCGCAGCATCAGCGTTTCCTGGCAAAATTAAGGTATTGTTCTGGACTTGGTGGTCGTACTGGCGATAAACCCAACGTTTCGACGCAATAGTTGGAGTATCTAGGAGTTGACCTAGGATGTCATTCCAACTGTAATGTTTGCCGTTAATGTCAATACCTTTAACATTACAGGGAGGGAGGGAATCCCCATGCCATTCCCAAGCCTGTAAAGCATAGTCTGGTGGTTCTGTCAATAGCTCCCGCTGATAAATTGGAGTATTATCGGCTAGAGCAGTAGCTGGGATTTCTGCTGCTACCTCTCCTTGGAACAAAATCCTGACCAAAGGTTCTTCGATTACCTTACCTGCTACCACAGCATGGAGTCCCCAACGGTGGAAAATATCTATCAGTTCCTGTTCTCGACCCTTGTGGGCAACAAACAGCATTCGTTCTTGGGATTCCGACAGCAAGTATTCATAAGGCACCATACCGGTTTCTCGCACTGGCACCAGGTCTAAATCGAACTCAATACCCAAGCCCCCTTTAGCTGCCATTTCTGAAGTCGAACAGGTTATCCCAGCGGCTCCCATATCTTGAGCAGCTACTACCGCACCGGTTTGAAATGCCTCAAGACACGCTTCAATCAAAGACTTTTCTAGGAACGGGTCCCCCACTTGCACCGCTGGGCGGTCATCTAGGGATTGATCCGTAAGTTCCGCACTAGCAAAACTTGCCCCTCCCATGCCATCTCTACCGGTAGTGGACCCAACATAGAGCACAGGATTTCCAACTCCAGAGGCTCCAGAGGTAACAATTTCTGGAGTTTCCATCAGTCCCAGAGCCATCACATTCACCAAGGGATTACCAGTGTATGCCCGGTCAAAGTAAACTTCACCCCCTACAGTAGGGACACCCACGCAATTGCCATAGTGACTGATTCCTGCTACTACCCCATTAAACAATCGTCTAGTGTTGGCATTATCCAAAGTCCCAAAGCGCAGAGAGTTTAAGACCGCAATCGGGCGAGCTCCCATGGTAAAAATATCCCGTAGAATCCCCCCTACTCCGGTAGCAGCTCCTTGAAACGGTTCTACTGCTGAGGGGTGATTGTGGGATTCGATTTTAAAGGCCAGTTGTAGCCCATCACCTAAGTCTACAACACCAGCATTTTCCCCAGGACCGACTAGAATACGTTTGCCTTCTGTGGGAAATTGCTTCAGTAGAGGACGGGAGTTCTTGTAGCAGCAATGTTCCGACCACATCACACCGAACATTCCCAGCTCAGCTTTATTGGGATGACGCCCTAGGCGCTGGACAATTTCTTCATATTCAGAAGGGGTTAACCCTTCAGCAGCAATCTCTTCTGGGGAAAAGGAGGTAGAGGAATTAGTGGGCATATCACTCTGGGCACAAACGGCACAGAGATTATTTTATAGAGTATTGAGCCAATTATGATCAATAGCCAGACTTCTTCAGCTCCTTTGGTTCCCGTCCTTGGGATTTTTGCGTGCGATCGCGAAGCGCTTCCAAAGGAACATCGCGTATCAGGTATCAGGTATCAGCTATCAGCTATCAGCTTTTAGTTTTTAGTTTATGCGCTACGCGCACGCTACGCTAACAGCTTATGTGCTACGCGCAGGCTACTTGAGTGGCTATTGGCCAACGGCTGAGCGCTGACTGCTGACCGCTGACCACTGACTTCTGACTTCTGACTTCTGACTTCTGACTTCTGCTATACCTTGCCAATTCCTTAGCCACAATAAAATCACCCACGTGGGTAATGTCTCCGGTCTATTCCCCGTATTACTGTATAAGCATAGCTGCAACTTACAATCTTATCACCCCTAAAAGCGCAGCTCTATCAATCTATCCATTAATCTATCCATTGGAGGCAAATCCATTATGTCTAGGAATTTCGATCATCTAGCATACTCTGTATCCACCCTAGTTTATCAATACAATTGCTATAGCCCAGACACAATCGAATACGTTTTATTTAATCAAGGACTCCTAGCCGGTCTCCAAAGACAAGCCGAAGCTAGCGACAGTCCAGTTTACTTAGAAGGGTATCAGATCGGACAGAGCTATTAAGTTGTTATCGAGGTTATCCACTTATGGCCTTGCACGCACTGGGGGGAATGCGCAGAGCAAGTCATGAATCGTAGGGTGGGCAGTGCCTACCAACGCGGTTTGCAAGCTTCATTATCTGTCTGGTGCACTGCCCACCAGAGCAATTAGCCTGCTTTTCCCCAGTCAATCTTCGATCAGACTACGAATTTCTCTAACTTGTTCGATATACTGCCCATCATTCCAAACTGGTACAACTCCTTCGTAAGAAATCGGTTCAACTAAATCAATCCATGAGCGACAGCCTCCGTACTCTTGGTGGTAGGGAGTGATCACAGGCTCAGGTAACTGATAAGTACGCAAAAGCAGTACATATAAAGGTTGACGTGGCTTCCACTTCCAACGCTCACTCACAAATTGTTCATTCCAAATATGATAGGGTAGCAGCGCAGCAACAGTGGATTGCTCCGTTACTGGCAAAATATCAGTAATAGACGCCCAGCTACCAATCCGAACAGTTTCCGGATGCCAACCTGAGGGCACAGGTTTCACAACTCCCCCATAGTCAGGTTTAAGCAAATTAGGCTTTTGATGCTCATAGGTAGGGTAGAGTAAAACCTTGTGGTGAGCCACACTGAAGCAGTTGCCCTGTTCACGAATACCGCCTTTGCGTAACAGCATAATCGTTTTGCCCGCTTCTAAGGCATCAACCGCAACAGCCCATTCTTTGAGGGCATGGGTAGTAGTTGAAAGCATAAATTTAGTAATGGGACTTTTCCAATAACAATAAGAGGTTTGCGTTTTCCTAGGATAGAATGCCAATATTACTCTCAGTAGGGAATAGGGAGTCGGGAGTCGGGAGTCGGAATCCCCCCTAACCCCCCTTAATAAGGGGGGAAGGGAGTCGGGAGTCGGGAGTCGGGAGTCGGGGTAAGACAATTGAATGTACCATCTCCCCATCTCCCCGCGCCCCACCCCCTATTCCCAGATCCGCTGTTCCCTGTTCCCTTTGCTATACCAACCACCCATGAGTAATTCTCAAGCAAACAACCGTAAAACTATTAACAAAGTCGCTATTGTAGGAGGAACCCACGGCAATGAATTTACCGGTGTATACCTAGTCAAAAAGTTTGAGAAGTTTCCAGAATTAATCACTAGACCTAGTTTTGAAACCTTGACAAAAATAGGTAATCCCCAAGCCTTTCAAGCGGCTAGGAGATATATTGATACAGACTTAAACCGCTGCTTTGCTAAAAGTGACCTGGAAAATCCTGAGCTTTCTTTCCTAGAACAAACCCGAGCCAAAGAGATGGCTACAACCCTAGGACCAAAAGGCAATTCCCAGGTAGATTTTATTCTAGATTTGCACAGTAGCAGTGCTAATATGGGGTTTACTATAATTCTCGTCAACAACGACCCCTTTAATTGGCAACTTGCTGCTTATCTGAGTTCCCTTGACCCCTTAGTTAGAGTTTTAAGTTCCATTGAACCAGGTAAAGAAAATACCTTTCTAAACTCTCTATGTAACTTCGGCTGTTCTATTGAAGTCGGTCCCATTGCACCAGCTAGTCTCAAGGGCGCTATTTTTCAGAAAACTGAAGCCTTAATTCACGCCACGTTAGATTATATTGAAGATTATAATAACGGGAAAATATTATCAAACACTTATCCTCTAACTATTTATCACTATTTAAAAGTAGTTGACTATCCCAGAAACAAAGCTGGTGAACTAGAAGGTATGATTCATCCTGAGCTCCAGGGCAGAGATTATCAAGAACTCAATCCTGGTGACCCCATATTTCTTACCTTCGATGGCACCACAATTTACTATGAAGAAGAAGCCACGGTTTGGCCAGTATTTATTAATGAAGTTGCCTACTATGAAAAAGGAATAGCGATGTGTTTGACTAAAAAAGAAATACTTACTTAGTGTTTAGGGAACAGGGAACAGGGAACAGGGAACAGGGAAAGAGTGGGGAGATGGGGAGATGGGGAGATGGGGAGATGGGGAGATGGGGAGATGGGGAGATGGGGAGATGGGGAGATGGGGAGATGATAGCGTTTTGCTTGTAGCTTAAGTAGAATCCCGACTCCCGATTCCCGACTCCCGACTCCCGATTCCCGACTCCCGATTCCCGATTCCCGACTCCCGACTCCCGATTCCCGATTCCCTACTCCTGACTCTGTAACCCCTGCTGCAATATTTCTAAAACTTTGGCTAAGTTTCCGGCTAATAATGCAGCTTTATCTAACCATAATCCCGGAAAAATTTCTGAACAAAGTATGCCCTCAGGATTGGCTTCCAGTTGAGTATATTCCCCTTCAGTTAACCGAAACCAATCAAATTCACCATCATCAACTCGCCATACCAAATACTCTTGTACTGCATTACGGCGATAAACGTTTAATTTTTTGTGTAAATCAATAGAAACAGTGCTAGCCGCAATTTCAACGATTAACTCCGGCGCACCTTCCACATAGCCATCCTGACTAATTGTAGATTGTCCTCCTACTTTCAGTCTAAGCAGTGCATCGGGTTGAGCTTCATTCTCAAGATCAAGCCTAACAGTACAATTATCTCCTAATTGCAGGTTAGGAGTATAGGTTTGGTAGAAGCCTAACCACAACATAATCTGAGCATGGGGTTCACCATGTTGTGTAATTCTCAGGGGAGATGCCATGTAAACAATTCCTTCAATTAATTCGGCTTTTTTCAAATCACCCATAGCGGAATAGCGCAGCTCAAATTCCGCAAGGGTTAGTTGATCCCCATTTTCTAAAGGAGGAATAGTCGGGTCCCGAGTAATTGTGGCAGTTGATGTCATTTTTTTCGGCTCTACTTTATTTGTTATTTAACAGGGAATAGGGAACAGGGAACAGCGGATCTGGGAATGGGGAGATGGGGAGATGGGGAGATGGGGAGAATGCAGAATTTTATTGCTGATCAAACTCTTATTAATTCCCAATTATAGCGTTTTGCCTGTAGCTTAACTAGAATGCCGATTCCCGATTCCCGATTCCCGATTCCCGACTCCCGACTCCCGATTCCCGATTCCCGACTCCCGACTCCCGATTCCCAATTCCCAACTATTGAAAACTGATTTATTCCTTCGGCAACCATTCGATATCCAGTAATTGCTCAAGACAGTAGGGACATTCTGAAGGAAAAGTTACGGAATTCTGAGTTTTTATCTTCACAAATCCTAGGGCATCGTTATAAATAGAACTCAGTTCATCATCTAGGTAATTACGGAGATTAGTCGTCAGTTTTCGTTTGAGCTGAATTCGGAAATTATAGATTTCACCTTGCCAGTGAACTGCATTATAGTCAGATTCACTTGTCCAATAGTGCAGGAATAATAAATGACGGATTACTTGTTCTAAAAGGCTAGCTACAGCATTTTTCTTTTCTCTGCCCAAATCCTCTAACTCCTCAATTAAGTTATCCCAATCTAGTTGATTAAATTCTTGGTTTTTCAGGAGCTTAATAGTTTCTTCTAGCCATTGGGCATCATCAATTTCGTAGAGATTTTTTAAATTTAAGCTACTATTTATACTACTCATAATCAATTGTCACTAAAAACCTCACTTACTTTTCTATATCAAACACTCCAGACACTTTCAAATTAATATCTTTAAATCCAGGAGATAACACTAAATCATCACCGGAAAAGCTACCCACTTCTGTATAAGTATTTTCCTTAAGTTCTAATACCAATATACTTTGACTTTCCGGGTCCACAATCCAGTATTCAGGAATGCCACAATCCTGATATTGGATTCTTTTAGCAATATAGTCTCGCTCTCGTTGTAATTCTCCCGGGCTAACCACTTCAACCACTAATAAAGGCGGTGACATAGAGAGGCGAATGGTATTACGCTTTGATAATTGTTGAATATGCTCTTCTCGAATTATAGTCAAATCAGGATAACGGTTTTTCGGTTCACCTCTAACTTCTAATTCTAATCCTTGACCCCGGACTCTACGATGACCTACCAGTAAAGCAAACTGAATCAATAAAAACGTAGCAATTTCAACATTAAATCCCGACTCTGGAGGCATTTCAATTAACTCTCCATTAAATAACTCATATAATTTTTCTGAGTTATCATTGTATAATAAATACTCGTCAAAGCTTTGAAATTTATGGGTCAGTTGTACCATCATACTTCACCTGTAAAGTCCGTGTAAGCATTCAGCTAATGCGCTACGCGCACGCTACTTGAGGTGCTAATGCGCTACGCGCACGCTACTTGAGGTGCTATCAGCTAACACACCCTACTTACTTTTTTGGATAATATAGCAATTCTGTTTCCCATGAGGTACAAAGGGATCCCCCGTTGGTCCCCCTTAAAAAGGGGGACTTTGAGGTTGATAATTGTACCTCATACATGCAATCAACGCTATATTGTGTTCACGTGCAAAGCCCGGTGCGTTACCCCTATCGGCTAACACAAAAGCCCGGTGCGTTACGCCTATCGGCTAACACAAAAGCCCGGTGCGTTACGCCTATCGGCTAACACAAAAGCCCGGTGCGTTACGCCTATCGGCTAACACAAAAGCCCGGTGCGTTACGCCTATCGGCTAACACACCCTACTTACTTTCTTGGATAATAGCAATCCTAAATCAATTGTAAGAATTCTTGTTCCCTGCTCCTGTTCTCTCCCCATCACCCCATCACCCCATCACCCCATCACCCCATCTCCCCATCTCCCCATCACCCCATCTCCCCATCTCCCCACACTCCCTACTCCCTACTCCCTACTCCCTAATTTCTTAAGACTCCGATACGCTTCAGTCAATGACGTCAAATAAGGTTTAAGGCGACGATCCACGAATTGAAGCATCGGTTGGTTACTCTCCCCCACCGCACAGGTATAGTAAGGAATATCGCTATCGAGTTGAGCCATGATAGACTCTGCAACCAGCATGGCACCACGGCCACGCCGTTGGAACCGTCGCACCACAAACATCGAGGTATAGCGGATAGTATCTGGGCCAACCCGGTGGTTCACCATCCAACCCACAACCTCTCCTTGATAGAGCAAACCCAAACTGTTGAGGGGTTCTAGTTTTGAGGGTTCCAGAAACGGAGACAAGGATTCAGGATACCAAACCTTTTGCTTTTGCCGTTGGTGAATCCGTTCCTCCTGGGCTGGGGTTAGCTCTGCCCAAGGAAACAGGGTGAAATCTTTCGGGAAACGATAGTGGTGGATCCAGGGGGCTTGGGCAATATGTTCGCTATCAGATTTTGCCAAAATTAGGGAAATTTTAGGAGTTTCCCATCCCAATCTTTCCAGCAAGGGTTCTAAGGCAACGGTGGTGAGTTCTGTGGCTTGGTAGGATAGCTCCATTTGGCTACAACCCAGTTCCCGGACGTGGCCTTCCAGATGGGTGATTAACCCGCTGGCAACCCCCTGTCTGCGGTTTTCTGGGTGGACGAACAGGGAAAGAATGACCCCACTAGTGGTGTCGGTTTTGGGGTCTTTGCGCAGTTCCGCCACCAGCAAGCCCACCATTTCATCATTTTCTACTGCTGCTAAACCCAGCAGTTCCCCGAGAGGGCTGGCACCTTGCCAGTGGCTAGCAATGCTGGGGCAGGTGTAGTCATCGTATTCTAAGGAGGCAGCAGCATCAAAGTTTTCGAGCCACTGATAGGTAATTTGGGGGGAGTAGGTGGTAGTCACTGGCTTTGGGGAATTGGGAATCGGGAATCGGGAATCGGGAATCGGAATCCCCCCTAACCCCCCTTAATAAGGGGGGAAGGGAATCGGGAATCGGGAATCGGGAATCGGGAAATTAATCGTAGGGTGGGCAGTGGCTGTTGCCTGAAATTGGCTAGCAGCCGTGAAGCTATGATCAGCCACTGCCCACCAGACAGGAACTTTTTTTAACTCTATCTGTCATGCAGCCAGCAAATGCGATCGCTTCCATTTTCAGATGGGGAGATGGGGAGGAATCGTAGAATCGTAGGGTGGGCAGTGGCTGTTGCCTGAAATTGGCTAGCAGCCGTGAAGCTATCATCAGCCACTGCCCACCAGACAGGAACTTTTTTTAACTCTATCTGTCATGCAGCCAGCAAATGCGATCGCTTCCATTTTCAGATGGGGAGATGGGGAGGAATCGTAGGGTGGGCAGTGGCTGTTGCCTGAAATTGGCCAGCAGCCGTGAAGCTATGATCAGCCACTGCCCACCAGACAGGAACTTTTTTTACTCTCTGTGTCATGCAGCCAGCAAATGCGATCGCTTCCATCTTCATGATGCATCTAAATTATTACTCTTTTACCCGGTGGGTGGAATGGACATCTTGTTGTGGAACAGGCATCTTGCCTGTTTCCTGCCTTGGAACCGGCATCTTGCCGGTTATCAATATTCCCAGGCAGGCAGGATGCCCACCCCACTCCTATTCATGCCGCCTCTCATATCAAGGCTTCTGCCAACGCTATAAACCCAAGAAGAAGCCTGCTCCACAATGCCACTGGGGTAGCAAGCTTCTCTCAAGTCAGCCCTCAGTTTCGAGTGCGACTCTACCTTCTGCGACTAATGCCCGCCAAGCACGCCCGTGCCAGGTAACCGAAAACGAGTTAGTTGCACAGGTAGCTCGCCAATTTATCCAGGCGAATCGTGCGCCATCCGAGACCAAAAAGGGGTTTTGACATTTTGATCGGATAGTGGTAAATTAAGGGCACTACTCGGCGTCGTCGCCCGCAAAAGGACGTCCTTTCATTGGATTTACTTCTGACGCTCCACAGTACTGGGAGAGGGACTCGGAGACTGACTCCTCATTTTGCCTTGCTACCCCGTTTCGAGAAACAGGAGCAGTCTGTTTGGGTAGGAGTTTTTTCTTGGGCATGGTTTCATCTCCATAGAATTAAACTTTCTGTGGTTTAGCTTATTGAGTTGGCTGTGCCTGTGTCAATAGGTTTTTTCTTACGTTTTGTTACGTGGGGAGTGGGGAGTGGGGAGATGGGGAGATGGGGAGATAGGGAGATAGGGAGATAGGGAGATAGGGAGATGGGGAGATAGGGATAATCGTAGGGTGGGCAGTGGCTAGCAACGGAATTAGCCAGAGCCGTGAATATATCATCAGCCACTGCCCACCAACCAGGAACTACTTTTTTTAGAGATGGGGAGATGGGGTAATGGGGAGAATCGTAGGGTGGGCAGTGGCTAGCAACGGAATTGGTAAACAGCGGTGAATATATGATCAGCCACTGCCCACCAGCCGGAACTACTTTTTTTAGAGATGGGGTGATGGGGTGATGGGGAGTTTGATTAGAATGTGTAGTGTGGGCTATGGGCATAATCTGATAGCACCTCAAGTAGCGTGCGCGTAGCGCATTAGCTGATAGCTTACCTATAATCAGGCATACCATTACGTAAACGAACGAGTAAACTTGTGATGGAAAACAAAGTAATCGATGTCAGTGGTCTAAGTCCAAAACAGATTGCTATCATTACAGAAATTGTTGAGACTTTTAAGTTAGTTGCTCAACAAACTAATTTGACCCAAGATTATCGACAAGCTGAAACTCCCACAAAATCTTTAAATCTTGCCGAGAGAATCAAACAACGTTTTGCTCATTTAGCAGATGTAGAAATTCCAGAAATTACCAGAGATAAAATGCGTACTCCTCCTCAATTTTATCAATGATCATTTTAGATACTAATGTCATTTCCGAGTTAATGAAAGGTAATAACTGTTCAGTAAGTATCTCTAACTGGACATCTCAACAACTTATAACCAACTTATATACTACTACCATTACTCAAGCCGAAATTCTGTATGGTATTGCTATTTTACCCCAAGGTAAAAGACAAGATGAACTGCAAAAAGCGGCTAACTTAATGTTTACAGAAGACTTCTCAGGGCGTATTCTTTCTTTTGACCAAAAAGCGGCTGTAAGTTTTGCCTTAATTGCATCCAAAAGAATAAAAATAGGACAACCAATTTCTCAAGCCGATGCTCAAATTGCAGCTATTTGTTTAAGCCATAATGCTACCCTTGCGACTCGTAATGTTGATGATTTTAAAAACTGTAATATTGCCATTACCAATCCCTGGGACTATCGAGTAATATCAGGTCCGGAGAATTAGTTAGAAAAAACTTTATACCTTGAAACCTTATTCTTTTACTTCTGCCTTCTGCCTTGCTTTTGCGCCTAGTATAAGTATTCAACCGGACATGATATTACATATATTCTACCAAATCTTCTAATGGTTCATCAAAATCATCTGACATAATGATTTGACCTGCCCAACTACCATAACCGTGAGTGGTTCCTATCTTTTCGTGATCAGATTGTGTATTATTTGGATAGTTTTCTCGTAAATAGTCTGCATAATGCAATAGTTCCCTCTTGAGATGTTCAGGCAGACTAATAACGACTTTCCATAAGGCTAACTCAGTATTCATAACGTTTATTTTAACCAGTAACGTAGGGAGTCGGGAATCGGGAATCGGGAATCGGGAGATTAATCGTAGGGTGGGCAGTGGCAAGAATCGCGAAATCGGCAAGGTTGGTGAAGAGCTGATCAGCCACTGCCCACCAGAGGCGGAAGTATTTTTTTTAGTCTATCTGTCAAGGATTGGCAAATGCGATCGCTTCTACTCAAGAATGGTAGGGTGGGCAGTGGCAAGAATCGCGAAATTGGCAAGGTTGGTGAAGAGCTGATCAGCCACTGCCCACCAGAGGCGGAAGTATTGTTTTTACTCTATTATCGTAAAGCATGCTTCAGATGCGATCGCTTCCATCTTCAGGATGCATCTGATTAAAGCTGTTTGACCCAGTGGGTAGAATGGGAATCGAATGTGGAACCGGCATCTTGCCTGTTTCCAAATGCCATGGAACGGGCATCCAATGTGGAATGGGAATCGAATGTGGAACCGGCATCTTGCCGGTTACAATTCTCAGCATCCAATGTGGAACCGGCATCTTGCCGGTTACAATTCTCAGCATCGAACGTGGAACAGGCATCTTGCCGGTTACAATTCTCAGCATCGAACGTGGAACAGGCATCTTGCCCGTTCCAATTGTCAGAAAATCAGGGCTAGCCCGTCACGCAACTACTCAGCATCGCCGCCCGCAAAAGGAACACCCCTCGGTAACCCCCTGCCGCCGCCTGCACCAGCCGGTGCGATCGCATTAGCATCTGCTGTTGAAGCATTCCCCACAGTTTCACGCTGAACAGGAGCAGCTTGAAGGGGAGTGAGTTTCTTAGTTTTCATGATTTTCACCCAGAATCAATTATTCTGAATTTATTCTACCCTTTCTTGAGATGTCAACCTAGGATATAGCGGTTCTTAATTTTGTGAGGTACAGAGTTCTCGGTTTTAGGGAACAGGGAACAGTAAATATAGAATCGGGAATCGGGAATCGGGAATCGGGAATCGGATAAAAATAATGTGTACCTCATTATACCGGAAATAATATAGCAATTTGCAGATATTTTAATTATTAAAATTGCGCAAAAAACCTAATTTAAAATTATAAAAATAACTTATTTTGGAGGCCAATTGCTCTATTGACTGTTCCCTGTTCCCTATTCCTTGTTCCCTGTTCCCTGTTCCCTGTTCCCTAAACAACCATAACTATGTACTTAAACAACTCGCCAACCGTTATGGAAACCAATCGTCATCCAAAGCTTGTGTGAGATAAATTTCTGCTTCTGGGGGAAGTGTAAACAGTTTAGAAACGGATTTTACAGCACTGGTATAGGCTTTGTCGTAGAAAGTTTCCAGTTGAGTACGAAGGCTAGGGCTATCCTCAATAATAGTTTTAATTTGGGTGCGAAAGTTAACAACTTCAGCCGCCCAATGATTCCTATTTCGTTCTTGTTCAGATTTCCAATAAGCCAGTTTCAGCAGGTGTTCTAAAAGACGGGTTAAAAGACTCAATAATGCTCGCTTTTCACTTTTACCCATGCTTTCAATTTCTTCAATTAAATTCTCCCAGTCCACCTCACTAAAATTACGATTTCGGAGATTTTCTACGGTTTCCTGTATCCATTGATAGTAGTCAGTTTCATAGGATGTGTATGGTTTCATGATTTTAGATACTAATGTTATTTATTTAGAGAACAGGGAATCGGGAATCGGGAATCGGGAATCGGGAATCGGGAATCGGGAATCGGGAATAGCGATCGCTGCATCAAGACAGGGAATCAACGTTAAATAAGACTGTAAATCATAACTGCGATAAACGCTATAAAATCAAAAAATATTTGGCACTCCTTCCTAAGGTTACCTGTTCCCTATTCCCTGTTACCTATTCCCTTTTCCCATCAATTCTGTATAATTTAGTAGCAAACAAATTTTATGATTGTTTTATGAACATAGGGATTTTATACACAGGGGGCACCATTGGTTCTGTGCAGGGACCCGATGGGCTGTATCCACTAGATACTGTTGGTTTCCAAAAGGCGTTTGATGAGAATATTTTGCCGATAATTCAAAGTCAATATCCCGATTGTACCATTGGCTATATTGATATCGGGTTTGGTCCCAATAACAGCACTCTCGACAGTACCAACTTGCAGCCCCAAGACTGGTGTACTATTGCGATCGCAATCCTGGAAGCCTACGATAGCTATGAGTCTTTTATTGTGCTCCATGGCACGGACACCATGGCTTGGACCGCTTCCATACTGTCGTTTTTGATGACGGGGTTAGATAGCGATGGCAACTATAACGCTTTGTTGAGCAAGCCGTTGGTTGTGACTGGCTCCCAACTGCCACTATTTGTAGAGAAAGCCGACTCCTCCTATACTGTACGCTTCAACACCGATGCACTCCAAAACGTCTGTGGTGCCGTAACCTCCTGTTGTGAAGGTGTACCGGAAGTTTGTCTGTACTTTGATTCCACCTTAATGAGGGGCAATCGCACGGTCAAGACCAACGCCAGTGAGTTCAAAGCCTTCTCCACTCCCAACTATCCCAATATTGGGGAATATGGCTTAGACTTTGACGTGGACAACAAAGTCGTGCGCCCCTTGCCCACAGACCCCTCTCTTGCACTCTCTGTCAAGGGCGAGCCTGCTTATGACGCTTTATCAGCTCAACTGACCTACATTAACGATAATATTAACAGCATTACCATTCTTCCCTTTTCGGCTTTCCCCGCCTATTATGATGTCTCTGCTGACCCCAATACCAGCGTACTTGGGGATATGCTGGCGGCCTGTATTAATCAGGGAGTCGATGGTTTAATTCTGGAGTCTTATGGGGCAGGGAATTTCCCGTCTGGCAATCCAGACACTCCTGAGAATGGGGCGATTTACAAAGTTCTCGACGAAGCTGATAACAATGGTACCGTGATTGTTGACTGTACACAAGTTCTCAGCGGGATTGTCAATTCCCAGACCTACGCAGCAGGTTCCTGGCTCAGTCAGGTAGGAGCAGTTGGGGCCTATGATATGACCCCAATTGCCGCTGCCACCAAGCTTACCTACTTAAAGCTGTTAGCTAAATACTATAACTGGGATCAATACAAGATTAAAGAACTGATGATGACTAATCTCGTGGGCGAGATTATGGATGTCAACGTTCTCGATGCCAGAGGAGAAGGCTTCTTAGCGCCGGGAGAGACAATTATGGCTCTTGATGGCACTGCCATTTTGACCAACGAGCCCGGACAGGGTCCAGTCTTAACTGGCACTAGCTTAGAAGAGCCTTTCGTGTTCCTTGAGGATCCCAGCTCTGCCAAGTTGCCTGGTCAATTGCATATGCAAGAAGACGGTCAATTAATCTTCTATGACCGGGACAACCAAGCCGTTTATCAGGCCGGGGGCGAACCAGATCCTGACACCCGCTCATCCAAGCTGATCCTAGAAGGTGAAACTACTGATGGTGGCACCAAGCTTTATATCGAGAATTACGGCAAAGAGCCCTTCTATATTTATCCCGAACAGTCCGATGCTAAGGGCAAGAATAAATCCCAGGGTAAGGGTAAGAAGAAATAATATCAAGTCCGGTTGAATACCCATAATTAACAGTAGGGTGGGGAGATGGGGAGATGGGGAGATGGGGGAGATTTTGATTAAGGGTAATTATCCGGACATGATATTAGGGAATAAGTACAAAGCGCAATGTTCCTTTATAAGTGCTTTGCGATCGCTTTTCTTTAGACATCAATACACTTAAAACAGTTTCCAATTATTTCTATAAATCCGTGTAGGGATTGTGATGCTTTTTGTTACCTACTCCCTACTCCCTACTCTCTATTCCCTATTCCCTATTCCCTATTCCCTATTCCCTATTCCCTATTCCCTATTCCCTATTCCCTTTATTCTAAACTAAGAGATTCACTATCTTTAAACTACCATGATTGCTGATAAAATACCAAATTACATTTCAAAAGAAGACTATCTCTCCCAAGAAGAAGATAGTGCCATCAAACACGAGTATAGTGATGGAGAAATCTATGCTATGGCTGGAGCCAGTGATGCCCATGTTACTATTGCCGGAAACTTATTTGCACTGTTAATAAATCATGTAAGAGGCACTGGTTGTCGGGTTTATATGGCAGATATGAAAGCGTATATTGAAGCCGCCAATAGTTATTACTATCCTGATGTTATGGTGACTTGCGATGCCAGAGATAGAGAATTGACCAATTATAAAAAATATCCTTGTTTAATTGTCGAAGTTTTATCTCCCAAAACCGAAGCATTTGACCGGGGTAACAAATTTTATAACTATCAAAAATTATACACATTGGTTGAATATGTCTTAATTAGCCAAGACCATCAGCGCCTAGACTGCTTTCGCCGTAATGCCCAGGGAATTTGGACATTACAATTTTATGATCCAGGTACTGAAATTAACCTAGAAAGTGTTGATTTTCGTACCAGTATTGAGGCTTTGTATGAAGATGTCACCTAAGCATTCAGCGATCAGCGATCAGCAGTCAGCCTAAGCTGGTTTTAATTTAAATTCTATTGTTATGACAGCAGTACAAAATTGATAATCGTAGGGTGGGCAGTGCCTGGTAATGCGATTGGCCTTTCGGCCACGCTACGCGAACGCTATCTGTTATTATCGGTTTCAAGCACTGCCCACCCTACCTAACTATGAAATTAAATAAAGAGCAAATTATCAGGTAATAGTTAACTGCTAAGCTAACCAAAAAACTAACAATTAATTACACATAATTGAGTCCACAAGTTGCCCAAACTGTTAATCGTAAATAAATGTAAAAAAAATTAATTACCCCTTGCATTTTTTCGAGGAGTTATGTATACTATAGAAAGTACAGACTGAAACTAATAACCGCGCTGGATATGCCCGTTAATCATCCCCAGCGCGGCTTTTCTCCCACCTAAATAGGAGCTACTTCCATAATGGCACCAAAAAATCACAATTATCTCTGTGGAATGGGCATCTGTGGAATGGGCATCTTGCCCGTAGCCTTGATGGGCATCTGGTGGAATGGACATCTGTGGAATGGGCATCTTGCCCGTAGCCTTGATGGGCATCTGTGGAATGGGCATCTTGCCCGTTCCTTTTTGGCAGCGGACCCGGTGGGTGCCATGGGCATCTTGTTGTGGAACGGGCATCTTGCCTGTGACAATTTTCGGGCGGGCTGTCCCAAAACTGGCTACCGAGAAAATGAGTGCGAGCCCGTCCCTAACCGGTGCAGATGATTTTTGCTGTTTGACTGTGCGAGGTCTAATCCTGAATGCGATTGGCCTTTCGGCCACGCTACGCGAACAACCTGTAACCTTGGCCTTGGCCTTTGGGCCACGCTACGCGAATGGCCACGCTACGCGAACAACCTGTAACCTTGGCCTTGGCCTTTGGGCCACGCTACGCGAATGGCCACGCTACGCGAACAACCTTGGCCTTGGCCTTTGGGCCACGCTACGCGAATGGCCACGCTACGCGAACAACCTGTAACCTTCAACCCACCCGACTCAAACCCCTTGGGCGAACAACCTTAAAAAAAAATGGATAAATTCATCTAATATTCATAGAAATTTAATCTATTTTTGAATAAAATTAAGGAATATTGAAAGACTAGTTATAGTCTCTCTCGGTAGTATTATAATGTCGGTATTTTCGTTATGATTATTTTTAATTAAGCAACGAAAAATTCTTCAGTTTTGTCAAAGGTATTGTAGGATGTAGTTTGGGATAAAACCCTAAACTACCAAGGCTTTTTTTGATCTGTTAGTGCTTGTTGAACTGTAGCAACACGACTACCTCACTATGACCCAATTGAATTATTGGTTGAAATCCTTAGGAATGCTAACTGTAGCTGTGCTGACTACGGTAACTCCTATTACTTCCAGGAAAGCTAGCGCTAGAACAGTTGCGGACTTAAGGCAACAGGAAAAATCTCTGGAAATTTCTGTGGTTCCTCCAGAAATAGCTCCTCCCGATTCCATTAAAATCCCTGTTCCTCCTCCGGAAACGAACAAGAATGGCATTTGTCCGGAGTTTCTGCCACCAGTAATTGACTCGATTATCGATCATCCTTCCTTGGCGAGAGGGAAATGGGGGATTTTGGTTGAATCATTATCAGAAGAAAAGATTTTCTACAGCCACAATGCTAATCAATACTTTATCCCTGCTTCTAACATCAAACTATTAACTACAGCGGCAGCATTAAACAAGCTTCATCCCAATACTCCGATTCGCTCTAAGTCAATGGAAGAATGGGTGAAGATAACGAATCTAAAAAGCAACAATAGTTATGCTGATACCTTATTGCGCTATATTGGCGGGTCAGAAGTAGTGCAGGATGCTTTGGCGGAATTAGGAGTTAACCCTAATAGTTATCGATTGGTAGATGGGTCTGGCTTATCCCGGAAAAATTTAGCGACTCCGGAGGTATTTGTAACCACTCTCAAAGGGATGAGTGATGCTAATAATAATGAAGTTTTCTTCGCTTCTTTACCAGTTGCGGGAGTGAGCGGTACTCTCAAAAATCGGCTGCGTCATCCCTCTACACAAACCAAAGTTCAAGCCAAAACCGGCACCCTCAGAGGAGTGAAAGCTCTGTCTGGATATCTAGAACATCCCGATTACGGAACTATTGTGTTTAGCATCATGGTTAATCAACCATCCCAGTCAGGCAAAGTCTTAGAAAAGGGAATTGATCAGATCGTTCTGCGCTTAACTCAGCTGATGCCTTGTAGTTGATAGAGAGGCTGGGGAGATGGGGAGATGGGGAGATGGGGAGATGGGGAGATGGGGAGATGGGGAGATGGGGAGATGGGGAGATTTTTATTAAGGGTAATTATCCGACTCCCGACTCCCGTTCCCCTCCTGGGAGGGGTTAGGGGTGGGTTCCGACTCCCGACTGTCTAATCCTTCAAACTAGTCTTCCCCCTATTCCCTATTCCCTATTCCCTATTCCCTATTCCCTATTCCCTGCAACAATCCGATCAAAATACCAATTCAATACCGGAGCGAGCAAGCTATGGAACCGGCCTAGTAATCTCATCTCGAATCCTGGCATGATCCCAAACTGCTTTTTCTCAATACCTCGTACAATCTGATTCGCTACAGCAGTTGCACTCCACATCTGGGCACTGCCAGTAATCATCTTAGTTTCCAGGGGCTTGGTTTTATTTTCTGCTTCTAGTTGTGGGGTATCGGTATCGGGAGGATAGACAATAGAAACATGAATACCTTGGGGCTTTAACTCACCGCGCAAGGATTCCGCTAAACCCCGCAAGGCAAATTTACTGGGACAGTAAGGGGTATAGCCATAAATACCAATCAGTCCAGCACCGGAAGATAGCAGTACAATATGACCCTTTTGTTGCTCTACCATGCTGGGTAGTACTGCTTTAATTGCATAGAGGGAACCAAAATAGTTAACTGCCATGGTTTGTTCAAATACCTCTATGGGCAGCTCTTGGAAGTAACCGGGATGAGCAATACCAGCGCTAGTGATTAATAGGTCAGCCGGACCGATTTGATCAATTGCTTGCTCAATAGCTGCTTCTACCTGTATCTGCTGGGAAACATCAGCAGAAATAGTGATAATTTTTGCTTGCGGATGCCTTCGCATCCCTTCAATCTCGACTTTAGCCTGCTCTAGCTTAGCTGTATCCCTAGCAATCAAGGTCAGATTAGCTCCCTTCTGGGCTAATAATTTGGCAGTAGCTTTGCCAATCCCACTGGAACCCCCTGTGATAATAGCGTGCTGTTGATTGAAGGTCATGGTTGAATCTATAGGGAACAGGGAGTCGGGAGTCGGGAATCGGGAGTCGGGAATCGGGAATCGGGAATCGGGAATCGGGGGCGTTGGGTCAGTCTTGGAATGAATAGGAGTAGAGTGGGCATCCTGCCCGCGCGAAAATATTGATAACGGGCAAGATGCCCATTCCGGTCACGGGCAAGATGCCCATTCCACAGATGCCCATTCCACAGATGCCCATTCCACAGATGCCCATTCCACAGATGCCCATTCTACCTGACTCTTAAAATCATTCCATTATTAAGCAACGCCCCCTACTCCCTACTCCCTACTCCCTATTCCCTAAACTAAAAATGAATTATGCGATCGCGGATTCGCTTACCGCCACTTCCTCATTCTTAGCTGGTAAAGGTGCTGGTTTATTAGTCATAAATTCAGCCAGCTGAGCCTCAATTTGGTCACGAACAATTTGGCGATATTCCAGGAAGTGTTCTGCGTAGGCACAAACCACAAAGAAAGAGCCCACAACTTTCGGTTTCTGCTGAATCAGCTTAAACAGACTATTCCAGAAAGTCCAGCGGGTCTTACGAAGAACCCCTTGTCGCCAGCATATGGTCAGTAGCGCCCGGATAATCACCCAATCGATCGGACGAGATACACCATGCCTTGGTAGACCCAGCTTCATAAAGTAGTTGTAGATGCGGTTTAAAAATCGCTCTGGGTCATACAGAGTCCAAAACGCCTCCACATATTCACGAGCAATTTCTTCCACTGGCCGAGTTGGCACAAAATTGATCAAAGTGGTTTGGTTAATATTAGCCCCACCATCGAGAAGTCGTCCTTCTTTTTCAAGGCGATGCCACAGAGCAGTATTAGGCAATGCCTGCAACATACTAAACAAGGCAATAGGAATCGAGGTTTTCTCAATAAACTGGACAATGCGATCGCCTGCGCCAGGTTTTTCCCCATCAAAGCCCATGATAAACCCTGCCATCACCCTGATACCTGCCTGGGTAATTGCATCCACGGATTCACTCAGAGAATCTCGAGTATTTTGGAACTTTTTTGTCAGGGTAAGGCTGTCTTCATCAGGAGTTTCAATGCCTAAAAAGACCTCTTTAAAATTACAATCGACCATCAGGTCCATCAGTTCTTGGTCTTGAGCCAAATCCACTGAAGCTTCTGTGGTGAAGCTAAAAGGATACTCGTGTTCAGCCATCCAGACTTTCATGGCTTTCAGCAGAATCTTGACATTGCGCTTATTGCCAATAAAGTTGTCATCTACTAGAAAAATCCCCCCTTGGAAATTCAGTTCTAAGAGGCGTTCTAGTTCAGCTAACAACTGCTCGGGAGTTTTGGTGCGGGGTTTGCGACCGTAGAGGACAATAATATCGCAGAATTCGCACTGAAATGGACAGCCCCGAGAGAACTGGATTGCCATGGTGTCATAGGCTTCCAGGTCGAGAAGATCAAAACGGGGGATTGGGCTCTCCGTAACATCCGGCTTCTCACCATTAGCACGGAACACCCCTTTAGTCTCGCCCCGTTCAATCGCTGACACAAACATCGGTAGGGTAATTTCCCCTTCATCCAAAATCAAGTAATCTGCCCCAGCCGCTTCCGGTTCGTGGGGTGAGGTAGTCGGGTAAGGACCACCCACGGCTACCTTTTTCCCACGGCGCTTAGCTTCCTGAATTTGCTCAAGGAAATCTTTTTTCTGGACGATCATACCTGAGATAATCACTATCTCAGCCCAATCCCATTCTGCCTCCGTTACCTCAGATACATTGCGGTCAAGCAGTTTAAAGGACCATGTCTGAGGTAATATCGCCGCTACTGTCACCAAACCTAGGGGTGGCATCAGTGCCTTGTGATTCACCAACTCAATGGTTCTCTCCATTGACCAGAAACTTTTGGGAAACAGAGGATATAGCAGTAAAACTCGCATAAGTAGCACCTGAAACGATAGTTAGGTTTTCCGGAATTGATTTATCCGAATTTATCAATTGATCAAAGCTGGCTTAACTTAACCAGAGTTGGAAAGATGTCGTTGGCGGATTACCTGTCAGCCACTAACTATTAGGTTAGGTAAATATTAGGTAGGTAACGGGGTGGGAGACTATTCCCCAGTTAGTTACTAAGGTTTGCTAATATATATAGTCTGATCCCCGAGTTAATTTCCACTCAATCCGCCAACGGGGTTTGTAATCTGTAAGTTGCCAGTTTTCCCTTAGATTTACCTGTCAGTAGTTATACTTAGCACCGGCCTAAACTGAGATTTACCCCTTGTTAAGGGATCATCAATAAGCTCAGGTTATGACCGTGTGCAGTATAGTTACTATCAGATAGTTACTCTTAGTTACTCTAAGGGTGATATCTGGGTACTATCGTCCTGCTGGAGCTTTGCTACTTCTTGAGCCAGGGTGTTCACCGTAAAGCGAATTTGCTCCTCCGTATGGTTACAGGTGATAAAGAAGCGCAGGCGGGCAGCATTTTGCGGCACCGATGGATAGAACATAAACGGGACATTGATACCACGCTTAAACAGATTCTGAGAGAGTTGCACCGACTTCAAGGCATCTCCCACAATAATTGGAATCACCGGAGAATCTTTACTCGTCCCTGTGTTGAGTCCCTGTTTCTGGGCTAATTCCAGGAAAAGTTTAGCTCGCTGGTGCAACAGTGCAACTCGCTCTGGTTCTGCCTTCAGTAGCCTTATGGAAGCCAAGACCGAGGCTGCATTAGGGGGGGCTATGCCAACACTATAGACAAATCCGGGCGAGGTATACTTGAGGTATTCTACCACAGCAGCGCAACCAGCAATATAGCCACCGCAGCTAGCAAACGACTTGCTGAGGGTACCCATCCACAAATCTACATCAGCGGGATCAACCCCACAGAACTCACCAACCCCTCGACCGTGTTTGCCCAGTACCCCGATGGAGTGAGCTTCATCTACCATCAGGAAAGCTTTGTGGCGTTTCTTGACTGCAATGAACTGAGGCAAGTCGGGAATGTCACCATCAGTACTGTAAACCCCTTCGATCACAATCAGTACCCGTTGATAGTGGTGACGACGCTCCTGGAGTATTTTCTCCAATGCCTGACAGTCATTATGAGGAAAAGCAATAATGCTCGCTCCCGACAGGATGCATCCCTGTAGAATACTGTTGTGGCTCAGAGAATCATGTAAGATTAGGTCGTTTTTGCCAAATAAGTGACTAATAGTAGTTACGTTAGTAGCATGACCGCCCACATAGACGATACTATCCTCAGTACCAATAAACTCAGCAATTTCTTTTTCGAGCTCTCGATGTAACGGTTTTTCCCCTGACAACAGACGGCTAGCACAGGCGGAGGTACCATAACGATCAATGGCATCCTTTGCTGCTTGAGAAACAACTGGGTCACCACACATCCCCAGATAATTATAAGTGGCATAATTAATCAGTTCTCGGCCACCAATCTGTGTGGTATTGTTTACCACCCGTTCTTGGGGGGTAAAGAAAGGATTGTTGACCCCCAGCGCTTTGATTTCCTCCTGTTGCAATTGCAGTTTGCGGTATTCTGGGTATAGGTGGAAATTATGGTATTCCGGTGGGATATCTTGATTGTCTAGCTTTTCTGCATCTTGATTTGGGATTAGACCGTTTTTGGCCGATAATATATGACCATTCGTTTCCGGTATTGACCTCCTTGACGAGGTTTCTAGGTGAGCTTGTGAGTTTCCTGTTGGTTGTTTAGCAACGTATTCCGCCAAATACTCAGCCAATGCCTCAATATTGTCGTGATCCCATAAAAGGGTTGGGGAAAGCCGATGTCCAAGGAAATTCTCCAGCTCTCCGGATAGGTTTACAGCTTCAATCGAATTCAAACCATAATCGGTAAAATCCCGATGAATATCTATTTCTTGGGCATCCAGCTCAAGTACTTCTGCTAGCTTGGACACTAACCAAGTCGCAATGCTTGATGCTGCTTTAGATAATTTTGGGGAACTGACGGTAGATTTGTGATCACTCGTAACCATAGTGGTCGGTGAGCTTTCTTTCCCGTTCCAGACCTGGTTCAACAATTCCATGTTGCACTCCTTCACCACACTAAAAGATTAGATCACCCAACTCCAGTTACTGGCACTGGGTGATCGTCTGCCCTTACCCCTCCATGACTTTTCGATCATTGAGTCTAGTTGTGAACCTTCAACAGCTAACAATGTTCTAAACAGAGATTATGCCTCTATTTCGGTCTAGTTGTCACTCTTGAAGCCAATGAATTGCTATTTTTGGGGTTGACTTGATGGTTATTTTGCCACGAACTACTAAAACTTGTGAAAAATTATATCAATCAAGTCAAGTCTACCCTCTTGCGCCGATAGCGTTTGACAGGTAAGCTATTTTTCATCTAAAAATCTGTTTCGTAAGATGCAGATTTTGTTGATTGGGTCTGGTAACTTCGCCTCTAGGCTTGGTATGAGGGGAAACAAAGCAGGGATAATTCGCGATCGCATAATGGCAAACCATAAAGCTAAATACTCCAACTTAGTCGATCTCGTGGTCGATAGAGCGCTAAACCAACCTAACCAAATTGCTTACACTTTCCTAGCAGACGGGGAAACAGAATCTGGTCATCTGACCTATCAACAGTTAGATCAACAAGCCAGAGCCATTGCTGCTCAGCTACAGTCTCTAGTTGCCAGGGGCTCCCGTGCCTTATTAGTCTACCCCTATACCGCTGGTTTAGAGTTCATTGCCGCTTTCTTTGGGTGTCTGTATGCCTCAGTTGTAGCAGTGACCGCTAATCCCCCCCGGTCGAAACAGGCTATTGCCCAATTACAGCAGCGGGTCATTTCTTCCCAAGCCACAGTAGCCCTTACTACCACAGACCTCTGGAAAAGAATCCAGCAGCAGTGTGCCTCGAATCCAGAATTAGCCCCAACCTTAACTGAACTGTCCTGGATAGAAACCAACGAAATTTCCCCGTCTCTAGCATCAGACTGGATTGAAACCGAGCGCCCAGATCAGGATAGCTTAGCCTTTCTACAGTACACCTCAGGGTCTACCGGTAAGCCAAAAGGGGTAATGGTGACCCATGGTAATATTCTGTACAACTCAGCCTTGATCTATCAGTGCTTCGAGCATACCCTTAACAGTCAAGGAGTGATCTGGTTACCCTTGTTTCATGATATGGGCTTGATTGGTGGCGTGATCCAGCCCATCTATGGGAGATTTCCCCTTACACTCATGTCACCAGTAGCCTTGATACAGAAACCCGTTTGCTGGCTCCAAGCCATTTCCCGCTATAAAGCCACCACCAGTGGTGGTCCCAATTTTGCCTATGACCTATTGTGTCGCCAGGTCACTCCGGAACAGATGGAAACTCTAGACCTCAGCAGTTGGGAAGTAGCGTTTTCCGGTGCTGAACCGATTCGAGCCGAAACCCTAGAACGGTTTGCCGAGACCTTTGCACCTTGTGGGTTTAGACCAGAAGCATTTTACCCCTGCTACGGTATGGCTGAAACCACATTATTTATTTCCGGGGGATTGAAAGCTAACCCTCCGGTGATTAAGTATGTTGAGCAAGGTGCCCTAGGAGAAAATCAGGTGGTAGCTGCTACGAAAGACCAACAGGGAACACAAAGGATTGTCGGCTGTGGTCAGCCCTGGTTAGATGATCACGTGGTAATTGTTGACCCGGAAACCCTAATAGAGTGTCCAGAGAATAAAGTCGGCGAAATTTGGGTATCTGGTAATGGTGTCGGCAAGGGCTATTGGAATCAACCAGAGGAAACAGAACGGACATTTGGTGCCTATATAAAAGACACCGGCACTGGACCATTTCTGCGTACTGGAGACTTAGGATTCCTACAAGATGGGGAACTGTTTATCACCGGTCGCCTCAAAGAATTGATGATCCTCTGGGGAAACAACCGCTATCCCCAGCATATTGAAGCAACTGTTGAGAAGAGTCATCCAGCTCTGCGACCCAATGCTAGTGCAGCGTTTTCCGTAGATTTAGAAGGGGAAGAACGATTAGTTATTGCTCAAGAGATAAAGCGGAATTACCTTAGACACTTAGTGGTTGATGAAGTAGTGGCAGCCATTCGTCAAGCAGTAGCCCAAGAGCATATTGCTGATGTTTATGGGATTGTGCTGCTCAAAACCGGAAGTATTCCCAAGACCTCTAGTGGGAAGATTAAACGTCGGGAATGTCGGCTGCGATTTCTTGATGGAACTTTAGAAGCAGTAGGTGAATGGCGACAGAGTCAACAACAGCCCCGTAGTATTACCGATCTGTTGAGTCAGTTGAATGTTGGTGGCTCAGAATCCTAACGTTATTATTGGGATGATTTAGGGATCCGTCTAGGAATTGTCATAATTTTTGATGCCATATTACCTACTCCCAGATCCGCTGCTCCCTATTCCCAGATCCGCTGTTCCCTATTCCCTTTGCTATTAAATGTGTTAAAGATTACTAATTACCAGTTACTAATTGCGACCATCACTAGCAATTTATGAATTTTTTTAGCAACCAGTCAAAAAAATAATTATGTATGGTAAAATATACCTCTAAGCGCAGCTAATTTAATTAACTATGAAACGTTATTTAGAGGCTCTTAGGGAAAAAGCCAGAAATTTCCTGATCTATGGTATTGGGAAAACACTTATCTACAAGTTGGAAAAGCTAATTACTAATTATTCATTAATTGGTAATTCAACCTTCTTTGAGCCTGACCAATTTAATTGGGTGGAAGAGTTAGAATCTCAATCGATGAGGATTCGCCAAGAGCTCGATCAAGTCTTGAAATATAGAGATAGTCTACCCACCTTCCAAGATATTTCCCCAGACCAGGGAGATTATCTCAGCACAGATAATCGCTGGAAAACCTATGGCTTTTATGGCTATGGAATTAAATCTAAACAAAATTGTAAAAACTGTCCGGAAACCACTCGTATTATCGAAAAAATTCCAGGTATGAAAACGGCATTTTTTTCAATCCTATTACCTGGGAAGCATATCCCTGAACACAGGGGACCTTATAAAGGGGTAATCAGATGTCTTCTAGGATTACGTGTTCCTGAACCAAAGGAAAATTGTCGGATTCGTGTTGGTAACGACATTCGCTATTGGGAAGAAGGAAAAGCGATGATATTTGATGATACCTTCCCCCATGAGGTATGGAATGAAACCGATGGAATCCGGGTGGTTTTATTTCTAGATATTGTTAGACCCCTCCGTTTTCCTGCTTCATGGATTAATCTATTATTTATTAAACTAATTGCTTGGTCACCCTACGTTCAAGATGCTATGGCTAATCAGAAAAAATGGGAAAAACGCTTAGATAAGGTGTTTGCTGGCTCTTGAAGAAATAGGGAATAGGGAATAGGGAATAGGGAATAGGGAATAGCGATGCATCGCTTTTATCGTACTTCCTGAATCAAGACTGCAGAGGTAAAAATAATTTTTTACCTTTTCTTTGTTACCTTTTCTTTCTTTCCTGCTCCCTACGAGGTACACAGGTTTTTTCCCCTCTTACCTTTGATATCCTAAATCTTATGTCGTAGTGGTCAGGTTGGCAGAAATTATATGTACCATTTCGGTGCTTTGGCGGCTGGGTTGTTTAGCAAACCTACCGGTGGCGCAGATACCTTCATCAAGCAGTTAGGGTTCACGGATCTTTATTTTGGTTCAGGGGATTTTCCCCATAAGCTCGGGTATTCCCAAACCGTGCCAATCCCTGGGCATCTGAGCATACAAGAAAATTTACCGGTACCAATTCCAGATGCGATCGCAAAATTCCTACTCAAACGGAAGCTGGCGATGACAGGATTTGTCGAAGACTTGCCCCAACCGGAAAATAGGGTAGAGGTTAGCAACACAGGAGCGATCCATCTATTCCACAAATTTCATCCTTACGATATTTACCGCTCCCGTTACTATATGGGCCAGCTCAAGAAAGTGATGGGCCATGCTGGGGTAGTATTCATGTTTGGTGCCACCGGGGATAAAGATGATCGTCACACAGCCCATCAAGTGGGCACCACACGTTTTGGTACCGATTCCAAAACATCAGTGCTTGACCCATACTGCCGTTTGCACGATCATGACAATGTATTTGTTGTGGATGGTGGATTTATGCCAACCTCTTTGGGGGTTAGTCCTGCTTTAACCATAGTAGCTAATGCACTGCGAGTGGCAGATTATATTAACGAGACTTGTTAGCATGAAAACTGTTGTAATCACAGGAATTTCCGGCACCCTCGGCAGTGCGTTAGGTCAAGAGTACATCAATCGTGGTTGGCAAGTAGTTGGTGTAACCCGTCAAGAAACCCTCGAAGGTAACTATTTCAATACATTGTGTGTGTCTCAACAACAAACCCTTGAAGATGCCCAAAAGTTGCTTGAGTATGACCCCGATGTGATTATCCTGAATGCAGGACAAATCGAAACTGAGGTAGGGGATGGAGGAGTGCCACTGGTTGAGATAGTAGAATCGATGAACCGTGTTAACTACAGTTGGCCAGCATTGGTAGCCCTCGAAGCAGCCAAGCTAAAGCGCGAGCGACCCCTAGATGTTGTTGCTATTGGTTCCATCGCAGATGGTAGCCCTTCTTGTTTTGGTCCACTCTATCATTCTGGTAAAATCCCTTTGCACTATTACTGGTCAGGTGTTGGACCAATCGTTTACCACGCCAGCAATCATCAAATTCCCATGAGGCTTTACCGTCCTGGTGTGATCAGCGGTCCCTTGGCTTGGGCACCAGTGAACCGTCTCAATGAAAAAGGTTATAAAATCCGAGCTAACCGAGTCAATTCTGCTCCTCCTGCTGAAAAAGTGGCTAAGACAATCGCCAGCTGGATTGAGAAAAACCAAGAATGGGTGGGAACTTATGATGAGCCTTTTAGCTTGAAAATATTCAAATACGTCTCCTCTTTGCTTTGTTCCCCAATTTATTTAACAAACTACAGTTGTTTGGATGGCATCGGTGCAGCAAATTAGTCTAACTATGAAATAGGTAATTTCGGTAAGAATGTCGGAAGTGTGGGAATGGGAATGATTGTTAATAATTGATGTATTATTTACCAAATGTATGTTAAAAATTAATTCCAGTAAAATAAATTATTGTTACTCGAAGCTCCTAACCTAAAAATCCTAAATTGGAGCATAGTTGGTTATGTCGGAATTAGGCTAAAGTAATGATTTTAAATGTTTTGTGTAAGTGGTTTTGTGTAAGTTGTTGAGTGCAGGGGTAAAAGGTGTCACAAACTATTCTCCAAGCAGCCACATTAGTTGATATCCTGCGCTACAGAGCAGTTAACCAGCCAGATGCGATCGCATATACCTTTTTGGTGGATGGAGAAACCGAACAGGTCAGTCTGACTTACCAAGAGTTGGAGCAAAAAGCCCAAGCGATCGCGTTCCACCTGCAATCAATATATTCCCCAGGAGAAACTGCCCTACTACTGTATCCTCCTGGTCTAGACTATATTTGTGCATTTTTCGGGTGTCTGTACGCTGGGGTTGTAGCTGTCCCCGCTTATCCTCCTAGACCAAACCGCTCCCTTGTCCGTGTTCAGGCAATTGTCAAGGATTCCCTGGCAAGGGTAGCCCTAACTACCCAAGCAATCCTGTCTAATTTAGAGCGACGGTTTACTCAAGCTCCAGAACTGAAGACACTGCACTGGCTAGCCACAGAAAACATCAACGGCAACTTAGCTCAATCATGGCAGCAACCAGCTATAGATGGTAGCACCCTAGCTTTTCTCCAATACACCTCTGGTTCAACCGCTGCCCCGAAGGGAGTGATGATTAGCCACAGCAATCTAGTCCATAATTCAGGTGCTATCTATCAGTATTTTGAGCACACCGACCAGAGCAGTGTGGTGAGTTGGTTGCCGATGTACCATGACATGGGTCTGATTGGTGGCATACTCCAACCTCTATACGGCGGTTTTCCAGCTACTCTCATGTCCCCCTTGATGTTTTTGCAAAGTCCGATCCGCTGGTTAAAAGCAATTTCCAACTATCGAGCCACCAGCAGTGGAGGACCAAACTTTGGTTACGACTTATGCGATCGCAAAATCAAGCCGGAACAACTAACAAACTTGGATTTGAGTAGTTGGGACATTGCCTTTAACGGAGCTGAGCCCATTAACTCGGCCATTTTAGAGCGGTTTGCCACAAAGTTTGAGTCCTGTGGCTTCCGCCGAGAAGCATTCTACCCTTGCTATGGCATGGCTGAAGCCACCTTAATGGTTTCTGGTGGTCTCAAAAGTGCCCCAATTGTCTTAAAAACAGTTGAGGGGGCAGCACTGGAGCAAAATCAGGTTGTCCCAGCTAGTGTTGATCAAGAAGGTACCCTTACTCTGGTAGGCTGTGGTCAAAGCCTGCCAGACCAGCAGATTGTAATTGTCCATCCTGAAACCTTGACCCCATGTGAACCAGGACAAGTGGGAGAAATTTGGGTATCAGGACCAAGCATTGCCCAAGGTTACTGGAATCAACCGGCAACAACAAAACACAACTTTGGCGTAACCCTAGCACCGATGGGGGAAAAGCCATTTCTACGCACCGGTGACTTGGGATTCATGCTCGATGGTGAATTATTTATTACTGGTCGTCTGAAGGATCTGATCATTATCAATGGTCGTAACCACTATCCCCAAGATATTGAATGGACCGTAGAAAACACCCACTCCTTGCTCAGACCCACGTGTTCGGCAGGATTTTCCGTGAATATTGCTGGTGAGGAACAGTTAGTGGTGATTGCTGAGGTAGAACGTAGCTATTGGAAATCTACTCGGCTAGCCGCTTCTGATCCTGGCAATGGAGCGAAAGGCCATGCCCTTGATACCAAGGAGTTAATCCGGTTAATCAGACGAGCAGTCTTACAACATCACGATTTGCAGGTTCATACTGCTCTGTTGCTCAAACCAGGTACTATTCCCAAGACCTCTAGTGGTAAGATTCAGCGTCATGCCTGTCGCCAGAGTTTTCTAGCGGGAACTCTGGCTGTTATAAATGATGGGGATTAGGCTATTGGCTTTAGGCACCCTTAACCATTAAGATAACACCTTGCCCTAAGCCTCAAAACTTCCTGAACAGACTCGCTTCAGGTGGAATGAGAATTATAGCAGTCGAAGTAAAGGTTAACAGATGTTTATGTTGCCTGTTCCCTTGACACCGGAGATGATATATTATGTCCTAAAGTATACTTTCCTTGAGAGAATTTAACAATTTTGTAACAATTTCGGATAGAATAAGGCATCAGTGGCCTTCGTTGGTAGTTGCAGTAAATAGCTTATGTCGGAGAATTCGTGGTCAGAAAAAGCGCCAAGCCAAGAGCTGAACCAACTTGGCTCTATGCTGTCTAACTTGTCAGAGGAAGAGTTTGAAACTAGCTTATTTTTTCATGGACTAGAAGGACGCCGACGCAAAGCAGCTTTAGTGTTAACCATAGTGTGGTGCATAACCATAGCACTGCATTTGGTGTCTTGGGGGATCTGGGTGAGCTTGGGCTTAACAACGATATTAGGAATTCATTGCCTACGGTTCTTGCTGGCTCGACCGTTAAAAACCCCTCAACCCTTTTTAGATGAGGAGAAAGACGATTTTCCCTTTGTGTCTCTGGTAGTAGCAGCAAAAAATGAAGAAAGTGTCATCAGTAATTTAGTTAAGTCTCTATGTCAATTAGACTACCCGAAAAATCAGTATGAACTGTGGGTAATTGACGATCACAGTACTGACCAAACACCAGAAATCTTAGATAAGTTAGCAGCAACATACGACCAGTTGAAGGTACTGCACCGGAGTGCTAATGCCGGGGGAGGGAAATCAGGAGCACTCAATCAGGTACTTGGTTTAACGAAAGGCGAGATTGTAGCAGTATTTGATGCAGATGCTAAAGTTCCCAAAGATATGCTAAGGCGGGTGTTGCCCTTATTTAATAACCCGCGAGTGGGAGCAGTGCAGGTCAGAAAAGCGATCGCAAATGCAGCACTGAATTTCTGGACACGAGGGCAAATGGCAGAAATGGCTCTCGACAGCTATTTCCAACAGCAACGTATAGCAGTGGGTGGGATTGCTGAATTGCGGGGCAATGGTCAGTTTGTCCGACGTTGCGCACTACAGCGTTGCGGTGCCTGGAATGAAGAAACCATCACCGACGACTTAGATTTAACCATTCGCCTACACCTGGATCAGTGGGATATTGGCTTTCTCAATTACCCGCCAGTAGAAGAAGAAGGAGTCACCAGTGCGATCGCACTCTGGCATCAACGGAACCGTTGGGCAGAAGGAGGGTACCAGCGCTATCTAGATTACTGGCGTTTAATTGTAAGTAACCGCCTAGGTTTGCGGAAAACTCTAGATTTATTTACCTACTTGATCATCCAGTACTTTTTGCCCACTGCTGCTGTACCAGACTGTTTGATGGCTATTGCCCGTAACCGTCTACCTATTTTTAGCCCCATTACTGGGCTAACTGTCACCGTATCAGTGATTGGGATGTTTGTTGGGCTGCGCCGCACCAATCAAAATCGACGATTAGGTGTTTCTAACCTGTTGGTTCCTCTATTGCAGACCTTGAGGGGAAATCTTTATCTATTGCACTGGATGGTGGTGATGGCCGCTACAACCGCTCGGATGTCTGTGCGTCCTAAACGGTTGAAATGGGTGAAAACAGTCCATAGAGGTGGTAGCGAAGAATGGAGAATGAAGAATGAAGAATGAAGAATGGAGAATGGAGAATGGAGAATGGAGAATGGAGAATGGAGAATAGATAATAGAGAATGGATAATTATTAATACTAAAATGGTGAATTCCCAATTCTTAATTCTTAATTCTTAATTCTTAATTCTTAATTCTTAATTCCTCATAAAAATTCAACAGCTGTTTAGCTAACGCCTTATTCGTATACTGCTCCATTGCCCGTGCATAACCCAAATCTCCTAATTTCTCAGCCAAATCTGGTTGCTTGATTAGCTGCTGTAAACAATGTCGTAACTCCGACTCATCCTTTTCAGGAAACACCAACCCAGCATCCCCAATCACATAGGGAATTTCTCCAGAATCCGAACCAATTACTGGTACTTTAGATGCCATCGCCTCAATCAGCACATGACCAAACTGTTCCTTCCAACCTACACTAGTTAAGGTTTTAAACTTATAATTAGTCTCTGATGGTAGCACCAGAGTATTCATCACATTAATATAACGAGGTACCTCGTCATGGGGAACACTCTCAAGCCAAATCAGTTGGTCTTTAATTCCCCACTCTGCCGCCTTTTCCATCAATATCGGCTTGAGGGGACCACGCCCTAGCAGCAGCCACTTCCACTGCATCCCAGATAACCCAGCTAGGGCTTTACCTAAAGTCAGTAATCCCTTCTCCTCTACAAACCGTCCCACAAATCCCACCACAAAGTCATTGGGTTGAATTCCCAACTGCTGTTTTAACTCTGGCTGAGGTTGGGGACGAAACAGGCTTTCATCTACCCCCAATTGGGGCATTACTTTAGCTGGTCCGTTATAACCATGTTGTCGCAGGATTTCTACCCCATCCTGATTCCCACAAATCAATCCATCGGTATGGCGCAGATTATACCCTTCCAACACAGACACCGGAAATTTTACCTGGTAGGGCAGATTCCACCAAGTAAAAAATAGGTTTTTCGCCTTCAGTCCCAATAGCTTATTCAGGGTAATAAATTGAGCATAACCTAATGCCTTAGCTCCCTGTTCCACTTGAATAATATTGGGGCGAAACTGTTTCAATAAAGGGATAATATCTAGCCCAAATGTCAGCAGCCCCTGATTATTTTCACTAAAGTTAGACACTGGTACCACCCGAAATGAACCTTCCTCACGGGGTTGGGTTTCAATGATGCGATTTTGGACACCACCAGGACGCCAGCGCCGGGGAACCACCACAGTTACCTCAATGTTAGGTTCTAAGTGAGCGAGTGTTCGTAACTTCTCGCAGTTAAGGTCAACAATATAGGAGTGGCTAGCAACTAATATTTTCATAGGTAATTTTTTGACAGTTAATGGTGGCAGGTTGTTCGCGTAGCGTGGCCTTTGGCCAAGGTTGTTCGCGTAGCGTGGCCTTTGGCCAAGGTTGTTCGCGTAGCGTGGCCTTTGGCCAAGGTTGTTCGCGTAGCGTGACCGAAAGGCCAAGGTTGTTCGCGTAGCGTGGCCTTTGGCCAAGGTTGTTCGCGTAGCGTGGCCTTTGGCCAAGGTTGTTCGCGTAGCGTGGCCTTTGGCCAAGGTTGTTCGCGTAGCGTGGCCTTTGGCCAAGGTTGGAGGTTGGATGTTGGATGTTGAAGGTTGGATGTTGAAGGTTGGATGTTGAAGGTTGGATGTTGAAGGTTGAAGGTTGCAGGTTGTTCGCCCTTGGCGTTCCCGTAGTATCAATCAGCTTGGTTGATGTAGGATTACTCACAATGGTGCGAGATCTCAGTTAAACTTAGCTATGGAAGCATTACCAAACTACTTAATACTAGTAAATAGGGAATGGTAACCCTGGAAAAAATAGGTATTTTTAGTTAGTTTTTGGCTTCAAATATACTTATAATAATTTTGGTTATTACAACACCATTCACTTGAAATTATTAGGAATTTAATATCCTGACGTATGACTCCTAAATTTTAAAGCTTTTCATTAAAAAGGCAAGAGCTGATTAGGTTTATTTAATCGTAGTTTTAAGTTTTAAAAACTGGATTCAACCGTCTAACCTTCAACCGTATAATCCTATAACCTTCAACCTTTTAACCTTCAACCTTTTAACCTTCAACCTTCTAAGGGTCTAGCCGAGTATAAATTTGACCATCATCCCAGATAGATTTGATGCGTGTACCAAGTGCTTTTAAAAAACCCAACATGTAGAAACCAGCACGGCTAATAATTTTGATCGGGGAACCACTTTTATTACAAGGAGGATTTCCTAAGACGTGGCAATCAAATAGACGACCAAACAGCCGTAGCTGTTCACTAAGGGTAAGATTTTTCATCCCCATCAAGAAATGGTTGTGATAAAAGGTCAACTGATACTCAAGCGATCGCGTACTAATATCATGACACCCCCCAGTTTCTTCCCCTAAATGGACTAAATAAGCATCTGGGTCATACCAAATTTGATAACCAGTACGGCGAAATCGCAAACAAAAATCCGACTCCTCACGAACCGCACTCCCCCGGAACTGTTCATCAAAGTGCAGCCCGTATTTAGTAAAAATCTCCCGGCGGAAAGACATATTGCAGCCTCGGGCTGAGATCACCCGTTGAGGCTTAACGGTATGGACTAAGTCTATGTAATACCATGCAATCCCAGGGTCCATGGCCTCCTTAGGCAAGTCCTCAATAGTGTAAGAGGGAGTGGGGGAATCTGCTGCTGCTCCTTTCTCCGCTAGCTTCATCCGGTCAAATACTCGTCCTGCTACTGCCCCAATCTCTGGGGATTGTTCATAGTTACGAGCATGAGCAGTTAAATACCCCGGTGGCATCTTGATATCATCATCGATAAACACAATAATGTCCCCGGATGCCCGCCTTACCCCATAATTTCTTGCCCCAGGTAAACTCGCCCAATCAACCCGGAACCAGCGAATCTTACCAGCATTAGCCAGCTGCTCTAAATAGGATTGAATCTCTGGTTTGTGGGTTCGAGTTTGATCGACAACCAGTACTTCAAAAGCAGGGTAGTCTTGCTTCAGGACATCTTCCAAGGTATCCCGCAAAGGGTCTTCCCGTCCGTAAGTAGGGATAATTACAGAAATCATTGTCGTTGTTTTTAGTACTTTGTCCTTAAGCATTTAACTGCTGATAATGCCGACAATCGATAACAGTTTAAGTGACATGCTATCCTTAGACATCCGTGGTTTTATGGAAAGTTTGACAATTCTCAAGCTAATAGGTAAAACCAATACCAGCTTAGTACAGGGAACAGTGATCCGTGCAGACCTGTTGAAAAAACCCTTTGTCGTTTGCCTTTTGCCTTTTGCTAGGGGTTAATTAATTATTTAGTTAATAAACTAATCAAGGTTGTGAAGGTTTAATGCGTTCGCGAAGCGGTTCCAAAGGAACATCGCATTCCCTGACTTAACTGCTTCGTCATCTGGTTTTGGGATTTCGGCTTAGTGGTGATTATGCGATCGCGAAGCGGTTCCAAAGGAACATCGCATTCCCTGACTTAACTGCTTCGTCATCTGGTTTTGAGATTTCGGCTTAGTGGTGATTATGCGATCGCGTAGCGTGGCCTACGGCCAATCGCTACAGTAGTTCATGTAGGGTGGGCAGTGCTTGAGACCGATGCCTTGGCTGCCCATCAGATTGCTTACCCCTACTCCCCACTCCCTACTACCTACTCCCATTAACCCAGGACGAAAGTCCCTTAAATCCATTACTCATCCGTTGCTCTGAATTATTTCTCATCAAAGTATTTTTTATAAAAACTTCATATATGTAAATATTAACTTTATTTATTTAAAGATTTTATAAATTTGAATTCAAATAGCTAAATTAGTACCGATTCTCTATAATAATATTTTTAGGAAAGGAATCAGGCATCAACATTAACGAGTTCATTGGTTTCATAGCTGTCAACCTAAAGCAGTAAAAGAAAAGAAACCAAGCCTAAGGTCAGCACTTGATATCTAACATTTCAAAATAGCTCATCAAACCAATCTGTCTTGATGCAGTCGCTCATGGGGAGTGTCTGTGTGCGGAACCCCTGTAAGCCCAGTGGAAAGCCAGTTGCTCAGGGGGGAACTCCCAAGAACGCCGACTGAAACTAATTTTTCGTCAGTCAATCAGGAGCTTGACCACGCTATTTCATCCTGTCAATGCCACAAATCAATTCAATAGGAATCAAAAATCATGAAACCTAACCTTTATAAAACATTAGCAGTTACAACTACTACTGGCGCAATTTTAGGTCTTTTTGCTCTTGTCCCTAATCTGGCTCAAGCTGCTGCTATGAAATTTGAGTTTATTAGTACACTTGAGACTCTCAATGATAATCTTGGCTTTGGTATCCTTCGCTATGAGAGTGCCCCTATCACTGGGGTTGGAGTGGAAACTATCCAGATGAATCAGTTAGTTGGTGTCGATTTAGATCTAAAAGCGTCGGCTGAAATTTCTCTTGACATACCAGGTTTAGGATTAGTAACTGATAGTGTTGTCATTGATGAAAGCGATGTCGTTCCCCCAAGTCCATTTCTAACGTTTACGGATGGTATATTAACCAGCTTCACCGATACAATTAACACTAGAAGTAGTACTTTTGGAGTTCCTATTGTTGCTCAAGCTTTAGGCACAACTTTTGAAACTTTTGCTGTTGACCCAACGTCTGGTATAAATATTTTAGTAGAAAAAGGGAATATTGTTTTTAGCACTGTTCCAGAACCAGGAACGATTTTAGGGCTTAGTTTGTTTGGTTTAGGAATGTTGATGAATCGGAAAAAATCAGCGAATTCAAATTAATCCATTAATGTCCAGTTTTGGCCTAGTTGGACTTGGCTGAAAAAAGTGCAATAGTGCTAGGAATCAAGGCTTAATATGGTCATGCTCCTGGCGCTATATCACATTTTTACATTTTTCTGGCGCTTACCCTGCCTTTTGCCCTTTTGCCGTTTTCCTTTTCCCTTTTTCGATGCCTTCATACCTCGTTTCTTTTTAGGTTGAGGCTCGTTTGCCTGTGCTGCCTCTAGTTTCTCTAGTTCCTCTTGTTCTTGGCGATTGATTTCGGGCAACTTGAGCACAACACCAGTAATCAACCAATAATAGACTGCCACTGGATCTACATCCAAGGGATAGTAATAGGTTTGGTAGCTAATAAACAAAATAAGTACCCAATAGCTGGCACCGATACTCCGCAAATCCTTGTTTTTCACTGAGCGGTAAGCCTTGAAGGTAAGTACAGTAATAGCAGTTACAAATACTAGAAAAGCCAGCAGCCCCAGCGGACCAACTTCATGCATCACTTTGGGAAACCAAGTTTCTACCAAACTGGTTTTACCGAAAACACGAGCAGAGTTAGTCGCTCGTCCTAATCCCAGACCAATTAATGAGCCTCTGAGTCTATGCCAGGTAAAAGCAAATTGATTAAGGATAAAATCATCCGCTGGTGCAGCTTCCCAACGACCGATCAAACTATCTATCCGTTCCTGAACTACTTCAGGAAAAGCAGTTGCAGCAATTCCCAATAAAAGTCCTAATCCCCCCAAAATAGGTAAAAATCGTTTAAGGTTAGTGACTTGACCCGTTAAAACCAGCAAGATTAAAGTTACGGTTGGCACCAAAGCCAGAGCAATCCGCTGACCAGAGACTACTGCCAGAACAAAAACCGATGCCATGGCACCTAAACCAACACTTCGCCAACGAGCTGAGGGGTCGCTGAAAGCAGTAGCAAAGCTAAAAAAGGCATTAGAAATCAGGAACCAGCCCCACTGCCAAGGGGCAACAAAGGTTCCCGGTAAGCGGATTTGTCCCACTTGAGGACTATACAATAAAGACCCACCCACAAAACATCTAGCATCTAGGGAAGCTTTGAATAAGGCAGCCCCGTGTCTGAATTGGGTTCCAGCGCATCTACCAGTTTTGAGCATCATGTACTGAATAAAGGCAAGGCTACAGCAAATAATAGCCAGAACTGTGAACATCCTTGAGAGGAATAGTAATTCTTTCTTGCTACGTATCAGGTAGTAGGCACAAAAGATTAAGGGAATGTATCCCAAAAAAACTTTCAAACCCAAAATTCCCATCAGTATCGGCTGTCCATCTTCGCAGGTTATACCTCTACGCATCCCTGGTAGATCTGAACAAGGGGGAAGTAGTTGCTGGGAGCCATTAGCAAACAAAAGTGTCAGCAAACTTGATGCGCACACAATGCCTAAGGGTAGCATTAGGGATTTGGCTACGATGATCGGTTTTCTTTCCTGCTTACACTGCTGTAATAGACCAATCAAAGCAGGGATATAGATACCATCTTTAGCCAGCTGAAGCAGTGGACTATTGCCAATGGAGTAAATGATTGTGCCACTAAAAGGCATATAGATCAGGAATGCCCAAAGTGCTTTGCGAGGATATTTATAGGACAGAACCAGACAAGGCAGACCAGCTACTGCAGCTGCACCAGCTTTAGGATCAACCACCAGAGCCAGCAACACCCCGATAATCGCTCCAAAAGCTGCTGTCATAGTGATGATTTGGATGACTTCTTTACGCGCCCGTTGCGCTCGGCGTTTTTGAGCTAACTGTTGCTTCAGATTTAAGGTTGTGGTCTCAGATGGCGTTTTCCCTTTCTTTGATGACTTAGATTTTGACCGACCTTTGACCATGGCAGAACCATCCCATTGTCTATCGATGTTATTATTTATTAATTTGGCATGTTCAAGTTGAAATTGGTGTTTGCGCGATGATCAAGCCAGCTTGTACAAGCCAAATTCATCACAAATTGATTTGCTCAACGCCTTTCGATTGAAGATGTTAAAGGATAATCTGTCTTCATTTGCTGATATATTCTCACCAGTACCAAGGATATAAACACTACCAGAAAAGGGTAATGGTTTTAGAGGGGTTCCCTTGTTGGCAAGAATATTTTTTACTTTCTCATGATCAATATAAAACTTGTAGTATCCATAACCGCGATTGTATTCAGGTTTCTCAGGTAACTCTAATAAATCCCATCTAATAATATTCGCTGTACCCGACATTCGATAGAATTGTTTTCGTTTTAAATACAAACAATCTTCTCCATCTCGATACTTATAACCTCTATTAATAAACCAGCCATTTCCCTGAGGATTTTGCCTAACAAATTCCGCTAACTGTTTGCTAACACAATCATCGGCATCGACATTCATAGCATGAGTTGGGTCAAATCGACGAGCATAGGTTAATCCTGTCAAAACCTTACGTCCTTTGTCTGTCAATCCTATAGCTATGGGGTTTTTCTCTTTGGGAGTAGGATAATCAACCTCAAGATAAATGATATGGGGATGACTGAATGTAATCTCTGGCTTTTCATTACAAACAACAATTACTCTAAATTCCGATGATGTTTGATTACATACTGATTTTATACACCGTTCAAATAATTTAGATACATGTTCCCAAGACTTGGAAACATTTCGACTCTTGAGTGGAATTACGAAAACTAGCATGATTAACCTATCTTGATAGAAAAACAAGGTAAAAAACTCCCATTAATTTGACTAATTGAGCCAAAGTAACAGGAGTTTTAATGTTAGGGTGAGGTTGCCATGGCGTTATTGGAACCTTGCAAAGAATCAAGCATTTCGTCAGCTATAAGCTAACCAAAATACTGCCAATAGTTTCCTATGCACCCCTATTAAGTATTAAGTTCAGGGTTTTTAACCCTTTTTCCTGACCCTTTCCACCGATCTGGTTTTTGACCGTAGATGGGCAAGGAGTTCTCCTCAAGAGAGACTCAGATCAGGGTTGATGATTTACCGTCAACCATAAACCGTCAACCGTCAACCGTCAACCGTCAACACAACCCGATCACTGAACCGATCTAAGTTAACAAAGATACAAGTTAACTATGCAACTGCTCAGAATAGTTGCTGGAAACATTTTGATCAATCAGTTAGCTAAATATCGCTCAACGACATTAACTAACTCTGATGTCCAGTGGTGAGCAAGTTTAGAATTGGCCGCTTCGACCATCACCCGGATCACGGGTTCAGTACCAGAAGCACGAACCAGAATTCGACCTTGGTCTCCCATGGCTGCTTCCCCTTTTGCGATCGCATTCGTGATCGCCTCACACTCTTGCCATCCACGTCGGCGTTCTCGGTCTTCTACC